>CAUQJU010000271.1:0-2902 GCA_963518005.1 uncultured Campylobacter sp. | reverse complement strand
GAGCGCGATGAGGCATAAAATAGCCGTTAAAAAGCCGTTGTAGGCGTTATTAAAGAGGTTAAAAACGTTTGCGCCCGATAGGTCTTGGGCGTGGGCTAGGGCGTAGTTAAAAGATGTTAGCGCAAGCAGCCACGCAAAAATATGAATCAGCCAAAATATGTTCCAATCGCCCGCCAGGTAGCTAGCGTTTGCCGCCAAAATGCAAACCGCGCCGACGATGCCTTGGGTTTTGGCTTCGCTAAATTTTATTTTCAACCTTGCTCCTTTGTCGCGCTCGGGTCGTTTTTGGCTTTAAATTTATAAATTTGCGACCCGTAAAATAGAGAATATACATAAATTTGTTTTAAATGACTATTAAATTTAAGCTGCTTTGGAAATTTTAAGCTAAGCTCCATAAAAAGGCGAGATTAAACCAATATCCCTAAAAGCCCAGACTGAATTTAAACGTCGCCGTAAAATTTATAAATTTAAACGGCGCGAAAAAGGCAAAAATTTTTTGTATGGGTTTAGATTTGGGCTTGGCGCGGCAAGAGCGTTATTTTAAACGGTTTTTGTATTTTATTTACGTTTCTACGCCGTTTAAAAAATTTTAGAGCGATAAATCGCAAAATTGCCTAGGCTGAGGAGCTAAAAAACGCTTGCGTATCGTGTTTTTTGGAGGGGAGTGGCGACTACGCTATAAACGCAGACATTTTGGCTAGATGGGCTAAATTTACGGCTCAAAGGACGCCGACAAAATTTAGATTTTTATAAATTTTTAGGCGTTAAATTTGACGTATTTTAGGCTAAATTTAGCGGCAAATAACGCAAAAACCAAAGGCTAGAAACGCGCTCTATCCTTTTACTTTAGTATATGCCGCGTTTTGCGCTTCCTGAGCTATTAGCTTGTTGTTAGGATATTTTTACGAGTTCTCTTATTTCGTCGTTTGATCTTTTGGCTAGCTCTTTTTGCATTATTTCTACTCCTTTGTCGGCGATCTGCTTGCTAACTTCGCCAGCCTTTTTTACGGTATCCCAAAATCCCATGGTTTCTCCTTTTTTTAAATTTTAGTTTTTCTTTCGCTTTTTATCACCTGATTTTGGTTCGGCGTCCTGTTTTTTAAACGCCTAATTTAAAACAGAAACAAAGTCGGCGACGAAAAAAAATTAAAATAGGACGGTTGAGTTAAATTTAGCGGAGTTAGAATTGCTAGAGTCCTAAAATTCGGCGCTAGCCGAGCAAAACGCGTTTTTATTTTTGGATACGCGAAATCAAAGTTTAAAGCGATGCAAAGCTACAAAATCGGCTCTTTATTAATCAAATTTGGCTCAATTTATGAGACGGCGATAAATACGGGCTTAATTGCAAAATTATATAGAAGGCTGAGCAAAAGCTATCCGTGCCAAAGCTGGGATGAGGCGGTAGATTTGACCGCCTAAAGTTGAAAATTTTTTAAATTTTAATTAAATCTTTTTTCTAAAATTTTAGAAAATTCCCAAGTCTTTCTAGCTTCGCTCAGTTCTTTTTTTTCGAGTTTTGCTACCATCATCTCTTCGTTTTTGCCTAGGCGCGAAACCACTTCGCCAAAGGGGCTAATCAGCATCGAATCGCCGTAAAAACTCCACTGCTCGCCGCTAGCGGCCTTGTGGTTGCCGACGCGGTTTACGCGCAGGACGTAGACGTTGTTTGTAAAGGCGCGGGTTTTTAGCAGCTCCTCCCAGCGCGACTCGCTAAAAAACGTGCAAGCGGTGGGAACTATGACGGCATCGACTTTCTTGCGCGCCATATAGGCCCACGCCGCATCAAAATGCGCCTCAAAGCCAAACATCGCGCCGATTTTAAATTTCTCGTAGCTAAAGACGGGTAAATTTAGCTCGCCATCCTCTTTGTTGGCAAAAAATTTCGCCTCGTTCCAGTGCGGGTAGGGCATCAGGATCTGCTGCTCGTAAAAGCGCGAGGACGCAGGGCTAAATCTCGCCGCGACCTTGACGAAGCCTTTGCCTTTGGGTAGTACGAGCGGGGCTAGGATTTCTAGATCGTATTTTTGCGCCATCGCGGCAAGCGCGTGTTTTTTGCGCTCGCTTTGCTCCTTGATGAGGCTTTTTGGCATGAGCTCAAGCTCTTTAAAAAAGCTGTTTAGCACGTACTCTCCGAGCACCACGAGTCTAGCGCCCTCATCGGCGCAAATCCTAAAATAATAATCCAGCCGCGACTCGCTCATGGGCTGGGTCGGCAGCTGTAAGGCGCAAACGGCTGCGGTCGCGTTATTCATCGTCTGCGTCCTTTACGACTAGCTTTGCGTTTTGCAGGATTTTGTCTGCTTCCTCGAGTAGCTTTTTGCCCTCTTTGTGCAGCTTGACGCTTTGCTCTAGGCTTAAATTTTCATCGCCGAGCTGTTTTAAAATTTCATTTGCTTTGGCGAGTTTGCTCTCAAAATCCTCGCTTAAATTTTCACTCATCTAAAACCTTTTTTATGATTTTTTCAAATTTATCCACTTCGACTAAAAACGCGTCGTGGCCGTAGTCGCTGTCTATCTCGTGGTAGTCGCACGCCTTGCCGATACCCTGCAGCGTCTCATGCATCTGCCGCATACAGCTTGGCGGAAACAACATATCGCCGCTAAATGCTATAAGCGTAATCTTGGCGCAAATAGGCGAGAGAGCGTGCGCTAGGTCGTCGTAGTGGCGCGTGCAGTCAAAGATATTCATCATCTTTACGATGTAAAGGTAGCTCAGCGGATCAAAGCGCTTGGGAAAGCCGCGGCCGTTGTACTCCATATAGCGATCGACCTGAAACCGCCCCGTAAGCTCGTAAAGACCGTCGGTTTCGACGTAGTTGCGGCCGAATTTGGAGTCCATGGAGCTTGGAGAAAGAAAGCTAAGGTGCCCCGCCATGCGTCCTAGCGCCATGCCGGTTAGTCC
>CAUQJU010000270.1:0-2912 GCA_963518005.1 uncultured Campylobacter sp. | reverse complement strand
TTTGGTCTTCCACCTTAGCTACAGTAAACGGATAGATTTGCATTATTGCCGGTACGTATCCTTTGTAATCTTTATCTATGATTAAATTTTCGTTTCTGCCTAGCAGCACTAAAAGCTTAGGCACTACGTCGTTTGTAAAAACTATCGCTAAGTCCCTATCGCAAAAAAATGCCTCGCTGGCGACTATCTCCGCAAATGGAAAATTCGGTAACTCGTCTTGGTGATAAGACAACCCTTTATGTACTTCTGAATTTAAAGCAACCACTTTCATCTCTGTCCTTTTTTTAAAATTTTGGATTTCTATTCTTTTTGCTAAACTTAAATTTTTGTCGATATTTTTAAAGGTATATCCGCCGCTTTTTTGTAAGAATGCCAAGACGTCTTCAAATTCGTTTATAAAAACGTTCCTTATCTCGTACCTTTTTATATCGCTTTCTTGAACGAAGCCTCTTTTTTTGTTTCTATTTCGTATAAAGGCGCTGTTTAGTTCCTGCATTACTTTAGGTATGTTTAGGGACTTTAAAAACAGCGATACGGAACCGGACTCCAAAACGTAGCCCAGTATTTCCATATCGTGCTTTTGAGCCAAAGAGTTCAAAATCTCAATGTAAAGCTCTTTTTCGCTTTCGTCGCTAAAAAAGCTTCCTTTTTGTTTTATCAAAACCATTTCCGATTTTATCTCTCTAATTGCTCTACCCAAAATTTACCTTAACCAGTAACTCAAACATCAAGAATGTGATTGTAGTCCTTTTATACTTAAAAAAATATTAAAAAGTGCCAGAGTATTTAATTTTTTATTTTAAGATTTTGGCATTATTGGAATAGATATTGCTTATATTTATGCGACGAATAGTCTATCGCTATTATAATAGTTGCATTGACTTTGCGTAATAATCGATACATTTATTCGTTAGACGTTAGCACTTAAGCTAAAATTCACTTTTAAGGAGCCGACATGGCAATTACGCAAGCACAAGTAGCCCAACTTTACGTGGCATTATTTAACAGAGCGCCCGAAGGCGCTGGTCTTAGAGCATGGGTCGCCGCAGGCGCGAGCAAAACGCAGGCTCAGTTAGCAGACGATATGCTACGCTCTCCGGCCGTTCAGTCGTATTTTAACGGCAGCATCGACACTAACAGAGGCTACGTAGAAAATATCTACAAAAATATCCTGGGCAAAGACTACTCCCAAGATCCAAGCGGCATAGACGCGTGGGTGCGCCATCTAGAGGCCGGACACTCAAGAGGCGAGACGCTGGCTAAACTCTTTGAGGTAGCCGCATCGGCAGAAGCAAGAGCCGCAGATCCTACGGCAGCTAGGATATTTGAAAACAAATCCGCGATCGCCGCATACATGGCGCAAAAGATCGGTAACATCGATAGCGACGGCAACGGCGGCTATAATTACGCTCCGTTTCAAGAGATCATCCGCACGACTAACGCTACGAATTTAGAAGAGCAAAAGGCTAGAGTAGACGCGCTAGCAAGCGCGGGTGTAAGCAAAACCCTAACCGAAGACGTCGATAATATAACCGGCACCGCGGGCGACGACACTTTCACGGCGAAGTATTATCAAGGCAGCGGCGATAGAAAATCAACGCTTTCGCCTCTAGATAAAGTAGAGGCCGGAGCCGGAAAAGACACGCTAAATTTAACCGTGCTTAGAAACACGAACTCCACCGAACTAACCGACACGGAGCTAACCAACGCCCTAAAAGGCGTCAAGCAAATCGAAAATTTAAATATCGATTCGGAGGTTAAATTTAACGCAAGCGGCGTCAAATTTAACTACGGCCTTGAAAATTTAAGCATCTCTACTATCGATAAAGTTAAAATCACCGAGACTAACACCTCAAACAAAGTCAAGATAGACACCACTGGCGACGTAGAGCTAACCGCGGCGCAGGCGAAAGAAACGCAGATAATGTCGCAAGGAAACGTCGTACTAAACGCCGCCGAAGCTACTAAAGTAGACGTATCGGCAAACGGCACCGCAAACGTAAACGTCGCTAAAGCCCAAACCCTAAAACTCCAAGCAGGCGGGGCTACGACCGTAACCACGGGCGAAGCGATCAAAAAGGTAAATATCGACCTAAAGCGCGACTCAAACGCCCTAACCTACGCTAATACGAACGCTGCCGAGCTAACGCTGGCAAATTTAGCCCTAGCCTCGGACATCGTCGCGGCAAAAGCTAAAAAGATCGACGTAACGGACGTAAATTTCGGCTCAAACTCCATAAAAACCGACGAACAAGACGTGGATCTAACGATGTCTTACGCCCAAGACTCCGCTCACGCCACAGCCAAACTCTCTTCAAGCGCGGCCGATAAGGTAAAAACGCTAAATTTACACGCCAAAGCGGGTAAAGAAGGCAGCCTAGACGTAGGCAACATCACGTCGCTAACCAAGGTCAAAGTAGACGGCGGCATGAAAAATTTAACCATGGATCTCTCCGCGCAAACGGCTCTTACGAATTTTGATTCAAGCGCTTTTGAGGGCGGATTTTCTAGCCTCAAGCTAAAAAACGTCACAAACTCTACGGCTACTTTAGGCGGCGGAGACGATACGGTCGAGGTAGATAGCGTAGCAAACGTCCAGAGCATAAACGGCGGCGCGGGTAACAACACTATAGCCGTAACCTCAGCCGTAGCAAAAGCGACCGTAAATAAACTAACGCTTACGAATTTTGAAAATTTAAAGATAACTAACGCGCTAGACGGAGCGGTCGATATGACTAAATGGGCGAATCTAAACTCCGTCGTCCTAGGAGGCGGCGCTAGCGCGGGAGCCGAGATTAAAAATCTAGCTAACGGCTCTACCGTCGCGGTAGATACCGTAGCCGTTACCGCAGACGTAGCGGTTCTAATCAAAGACGCGCAAAGCGGCGAAAGCGACGTATTAAATTTAGCGT
>CAUQJU010000269.1:0-2920 GCA_963518005.1 uncultured Campylobacter sp. | reverse complement strand
TGTTAAAAAATACGCCAAAAATTAACAATACGCATTTAAACGCAAAATAAAGCCCTCTGTTTCATTTTAACTCTTTTTTGATGCTTTGTATTAGTCAAGCTCTTTTCGTTGATTGTAGGCTGTGATTTTTACACTTATGGCTACTATTTGATTTTTTCCCCGCTCGCTTGTTTCACTCGCTCGCTAGACCCCGCGCGAGGTTTAAGGAAAGCGTGGCAAAAAGGGTTAATGAAAAGAGAATGCGGGTAAATGATACCCTACCTACTAAGAGGGTTTGAAACTTAAAACGCATTTTTTCGCTCTTGGCGTAAGCGTGAGCTAGCTCCGTATGCGTGCAGGTTTGCGCTTTGTTTGACTTGTGGAAATTTTATTTTAGCCGTCTTGTATTTTGATAACGAGTGACAACGAAAAGCGATACACGTTTTAGCGTTTCTTAAAGTAAATGAAAAGGGCAAAAAACGGCTTAAGGGTTTTTGACGATTTGGGGCAAATTTTAGCTGTTTGGATTTGCGATGAGGTTCAGGCGTTACAATGTAACATTACGGTGATTTTTGCCTTATGTAAGCGTTGATTTTCAAAGTCCGAGACCTCCCTAAAAATAGGGAGCTCGGTTAGGGTATTCCCTAAGTGGATAGACGTATTTTATCCATTTTGTGTTTAAATCTCGCTTTATTTGATACTCTCTCGCTATCATAAGCTATCAGATAGATTTATTTTGCTTGACTTGTTTAAAAATGGGCTGTATAATTACGGCGAAATTCGAGGGCGCACTTATCGCGCCCACTTCACTTACACAAATAAATTCACCGAGGTGCTTTAACGCCCTTCTTGTAAATATTTCATTATCTCACTATCCAAACAATCTAAAACATCATCAATAAAGGTTTCTAGCATATCAGGCATAACCCCCACTATCTTATCGTTTAGCCTTGTCGATATTCTCGGCGCGCCGTATTCATTTAGTTTGTAAAGGTTTTCAAAGTGAAAAGCGCGGTTTCTTATCGTGAGTATAAGAGAATAACAAATTTTAACTTTTTGAAAATTAGGCATTGAGCTTTTACCGTGCTTATTAAATTTTGAATATTTACGAAAATCAATTACCGACAAATCCACCAGTTTATTATGTAGCTTCATCACGTTTATTAATGTAACCCAGTAGCCCAAAGTTTGACGCGAGATAAACGTGTCGTCGTCGATACTTAGCAGGCGTGCAGTCTTATTGCGCGTGATAATCTCGACAATACCCAGCTTGGGCGCTAATCTTTGCATAAGTAAAAAATTATCCCTGTGCTTTGCTTCACTCTCATAATCATTTAGTCTTTTTGCTGAAAATAGCCCTATCAAGTCCATATTAGCCCTTTTGAAATTTACCGCGCTATTCTACGAAAAACGGGCTTAATAATAGTTTCATAAGCTATCAGCGGTTATCACGCCCTTAGCTCTCTTTTGTTGTTGTACGCTTTGTATGCAAGCTTTGGCGGGCGCTGTTTGGTGGCGATGTCGATTATTTGCGAAAAATCGCGCACGGCTTGGCGCAGTTGTAGCTCCAGGCGTTCGGCTCTAGGCAGTAACGCAGGTTTATTTAAATCAACTATCGGGGCGGTAGCTTCGGCGCGATACAAGGGCAAATTTAGATTATTCTTTTTGGCTTTGTCGTAAAAATATACGCGCTCTAACGCCGTAAGCTCGGTTTTTATGTAGGCGGTGTTTCCCGACCCGGCTATCTCGAATGCGTCCAGGTTAAAAGGCTTTGCCCTATCAAAACACAAATCAATACTGGAGACGTTATTAACCGCGCCTAAAAGCTCCGCTACGAGGTCAAAGGGCGGGGCGGGCTTGTGATACTGCTTTAACCCGTAAAACTCAATCACGGCGCGCTGCCTGCACTCGTTCGCGGCTTTTGTAGTGGCGTAAAATATGCTTAGATTTTCGAGTTCGTAAAGCTCGGTTATTTTTAGCCCTCGAAACTCGTAACGGTTGGATATTTTTATCTCTTTGGTATCTTGCATTTTTCGCCATTTCAAGCCGTGATTTTTGGCTATGCTTTTAAGTAACTCTATTTTGGTGTAGTGCTTTCGCGTTACTCTGTTTTTTAGGAAACTCGCGCGTATGGTGTCTATGGCTATGCTAGGCGTTTCAGCTAGTATTTGGGTAATTTGGGGTAAAATTTCCACGTTTTGCAACCTAAAGGGGCGGCTAAACTTGCTTGGCTTGACCGCCCCTAAAATTCTTTAAAATTAACCCTCTGCTAATTGAGGCGCGTTTTTTGCTTTTATCGCCTCGATTAGCTTTTTAGCTAACTTTACTTGACCCCTTGGCGTTATTAGAGTGATGAGGTTTAGCCCTCGCTCGCCGTTTGGCTTCGTGAATGTCTGCGGTTTGCGTCTAAAATAGCCCATATTTAGATATTTTTGCAAAGGCTCGTTATTAGACATCAAAATCCCCAGCTCGCGCATTAGAGCGAATAATCGTATCTCGCCCGTGTCTATGCTCTTATCTTTATCGCAAAGTATTTTCGCATATTCGCCTATTTTAATATCGCCTTTGCTAACCTCGACGGCTCGCGCGAAATCTACATAAGGCGCGTCCGCTTCTATCTTATGCTCTAGCCGCTTATTTTTGTCTTGCTCGTCGGCATATCTTAACGCCAGCTGTGCGAATGCGCGCGGGTCTGCTAAGACGTTTTGAATATCCAAAGGGCGGTTGCTGCCGTTTAGGATAAAATCGCTCGCAAAGTCCCTAAATAAGATCGTCTGCGGGGTTTCGGTCAATTTAAAGCCTAGCGTGAGAATACCTTTTTTTGTCCAAAAAGTTTGCTTTGCGTTACCTGTTGCATTTTGCAACAGATAGAAATGCACGCCCTCTTTAAACTCATTTCTAGCTTTTTGTGAGCGGACAGCTTCCTCACTAACTCCGAATG
>CAUQJU010000268.1:0-2927 GCA_963518005.1 uncultured Campylobacter sp. | reverse complement strand
AAAAGTCACCCCGGCGCACGACACTAACGATTACGAGGTCGGTAAAAGGCATGATCTAAAATTTATCACCGTTTTTGACGAAAAAGGCATCCTAAACGAGCAGTGCGCGCAGTTTAAGGGGCTTGAGCGACTAGAGGCTAGAGACGCCATCGTAGCTGAGCTAGAAAAGCTCGGAAACGTCGAGAAGATCGAAGACTACGAAAATCAAGTCGGCTACTGCTACCGCTGCAAAAACGTCGTCGAGCCATACATCTCAAAGCAGTGGTTCGTCAAAAAACAGATCGCAGACGACGCGATCGCAAAGGTCGGCGAAGGCTTAGCCAAATTTTACCCGGCTCACTGGATAAACAGCTTTAACGCCTGGATGCGCGAGCTTCGCGACTGGTGTATCTCGCGCCAGCTATGGTGGGGGCATCAGATCCCGGTATTTTACTGCGGCGAGTGCGGACACGAGTGGGCGGACGAAGGCGATCCGACGCAGTGCCCAAAGTGCAAAAGCGCAAATTTCCATCAAGACCCGGATGTCCTTGATACCTGGTTTAGCTCGGGGCTTTGGCCGTTTAGTACGCTTGGCTGGGGTAACGGCGAGGAGCTAAAAAACGAGAAATGGTTTGACGGCGATTTGGCCGAATTTTACCCGAACAACCTGCTTATCACGGGCTTTGATATTTTGTTTTTCTGGGTAGCTAGGATGATGTTTCAGGGCGAAAACGCGCTTGGCAAGCTGCCGTTTGACGATATCTACCTGCACGCTCTGGTTAAAGACGAGCAAGGCAGAAAGATGAGTAAAAGTCTAGGCAACGTCATCGATCCGCTCGTTAGCATCAAGGAGTACAGCGCTGATATCCTACGCTTTACGCTTGCGCTGCTAGCCGTGCAGGGGCGCGATATAAAGCTAAGCGACGAAAAGATGAAGCTCGTGCGAAATTTTACGAACAAGCTTTACAACGCGAGCAAATACCTGCTGCTAAACGAGTCTAAATTTGCGAATTTAAGCGACGTCAAAATCGAAACGAAGCTTGGCAAATACATGCTAAGCCGCTTTAACGAGTGCGTGCGCGAAGTGCGAGAGAATATCGACGCCTACCGCTTTAACGACGCGGCAAACGCGATTTATAAATTTTTATGGGACGAGTTTTGCGACTGGGGTATCGAGCTTAGCAAAGCCGATAAAGGCAGCGTAAGGGAGCTTGGAGCGATATTTAAAGAGGCTATGAGACTGCTAAGTCCCTTTATGCCGTTTATCTCAGAATTCCTTTTCCACGAGCTTAGCGGCTCAAATTTAGAAAGCGCGAGCTCGATCATGATAGAGGCGTATCCGCAGGCTAACGAGCGCGATTTGAAGATAGAAAAGACCTTTGAGCTGGTGATCGAAGCCATCGTTGCGATCCGCCGCGCAAAGGCGACCATCGAGCAAGGCAACTCAAAGATCGCAAAAGCCTTTATCAAGCTAAACGGAAACGAAAATTTGACCGAGGCGACAAACTACGTCTCGCTGCTAGCTAAATGCGAACAGATCGAGTTTTGCGATGCTAAAATCGAAAACGCCGCGCGCGACGTGAGCGAAAATTTAGAAGTATTCGTACCGCTTGAAGGCGTGGATATGAGCGCTGTTATCATGCGACTGCAGTCGCAAAAAACCAAACTGGAAAAAGAGATAGCAAAACTCTCAAGCATGCTAAATAACGAGAAATTCGTAGCCTCCGCTCCGCAAGCCGTGGTCGAAGCCAACCGCGAAGGGCTAGCTAGCGCGACGCAAAAGCTAGAAAAGGTAGATAGCGAGCTATCAAATTTGGGAGCGGTCGATTGATATTTTTTGGTTTTTGCGTTAGGACTTGGCAGATACAAACAGTGCCTTGAGCGGTTAAATTTAAACTGCGGCGCACTGTTTAATGCGCAAAAATTTAAAAATAAAAGGATAAGAAATGAATGAAAAAATAAAAATAGCGGTTTTAGGATATGGAAATTTAGGTCGCGGAGTAGAGCTTGCCGCAAGGAATAGCAAGGATTTAGAGCTTTCGGCCGTTTTTAGCCGCAGAAATCCAAGCGAGGTAAAAACATACGGAGCTCCGGTATTTAGTGTGGATGAAATTTTATCGCACAAGGGCAAATTTGACGTTTTAGTTCTTTGCGGCGGTAGCGCAACGGATCTACCGACGCAGACGCCTGAGTTTGCGCTAAATTTTAACGTAGTCGATAGCTTTGACACGCACGCTAAAATACCTGAGCACTTCGCCGCGGTAGACGCCGCCGCCAAAGCGGGCGGAAACGTAGGCATCATCGCCGTTGGCTGGGATCCTGGGCTATTTTCTTTAAATAGACTGTTCGGCGAGAGCGTGCTGGAAAACGGCAGCAGCTACACGTTTTGGGGTAAAGGCGTGAGCCAAGGCCACTCCGACGCTATCCGCAGGATAGAGGGCGTCGTGGATGCGCGCCAATACACCGTGCCGATAGAAAGCGCCTTAGAGCGAGTTCGCGCCGGCGAAAATCCAAAACTTAGCACCCGCGAAAAACACCTGCGCGAGTGCTACGTCGTAGCCGAGGATGGCGCCGATAAAGCACGCATAGAAAAAGAGATAAAAACGATGCCCAATTACTTCGCCGACTACGATACGAGCGTGCATTTCATAGATCTTGCGACGCTTAAAAAAGAGCACGGCGGCATCCCTCACGGAGGATTTGTTTTGCGAAGCGGAACGACGGGCGAGCGCGGCGAAAATAAACATCTGATCGAGTTTTCGCTAAAGCTTGACTCGAATCCGGAATTTACCGCAAGCGTGCTCGTAGCTTACGCCCGCGCGGCGTATCGCTTGGCGCAAAAGGGCGAGTGCGGAGCGTTTAGCGTGTTTGACATCGCTCCGGCGCTTCTTTCGCCAAAGAGCGCAGACGAGCTAAGGCGCGAAATTTTATAAATTTTAGTAGCGCTT
>CAUQJU010000267.1:0-2927 GCA_963518005.1 uncultured Campylobacter sp. | reverse complement strand
GTTAAGACCCTTTACTACGATATCGGCGGTTTCATCTCTACGATGATACCTAGCGACGAGAGGACTATAAACGGCTGTTTTGCGCTTTACTACGCTTTGTCTATGGAGGGCGGCAAGATGACGGAAGAAGACGACTTTGCCGCCGAGGACAAGTGCTTTATCACCGTTAAAACGCTAATTCCCGGCGTCGATCCGACTTTTCCGTCCGTTACGCCGCTAGTGCCTGCTTGCGTTTGGTACGAAAGAGAAGCCTACGATATGTTCGGCCTAGTAGCCGAGGGCTTACCCGATAAGCGTAGATTGGTGCTAAGCGACGATTGGCCCGACGGCCTTTATCCGCTTAGAAAAGACGCGATGGACTACCGCTACCGCCCTGATCCAGTCGCTCACCAAGATGAGCCGGATACCGAGTTTTTATTTCCAAAAGGCGATAGCGTCATCGACGTGCCGCTTGGGCCTTTGCACGTAACCAGCGACGAACCGGGACACTTTAGATTGTTTTGCGACGGCGACGAGATCATAGATGCGGACTACCGCCTCTTTTATCAGCACCGCGGTATGGAAAAGCTAGCCGAAAACCGTATGAACTACGATCAGATGGGCTACCTTGCAGAGCGCGTCTGCGGAATTTGCGGTTACGCTCACGCGATTGCGTGTATAGAAGCGGCCGAAAAAGCTATAAAGCTAGAAATCCCGCTAAGAGCGCAGGCTATCCGCGTGATTTGCCTTGAGATCGAGCGCCTTCACAGCCATCTTTTAAACATCGGTCTAGCTTGCGAGGTAACGGGTAACTATAATGCCTTTATGCATATCTTTAGGGTGCGCGAGTACTCTATGGAGTTAGCCCAGCTAGTAACGGGCGGCCGCAAAACCTACGGCAATGTCATCATGGGCGGACTTCGCCGCGATATGACCGATAACGAGATAAAAAAGGGCATCGAGATGATAAACAAGCTCGACGTTCAAATTTCTGAAATTTGGGACGCGGTTATGGACGATAAGCGCCAAATCGCGCGCTGGAAAGGCGTAGGCGTGCTAGATAAGCAAGTAGCAAGAGACTTTAGCCCCGTGGGGCCTAATATGCGAGGCTCTGGTCTAAAGCGCGACAATCGCTACGACCATCCTTACGATTTCTTTAAAAATATCGAATTTAAAGTCTACGTAGAGCACGGCGGAGACGTATTTAGCCGCGAAGTCGTGAGATATAACGAGCTAAAAGAGTCCATACATATCATCAGGCAGTGTTTGGAGCTAATGCCTCAAACGCCGATATCAATCGATCCAAAAACGATGATAAAGCCTGAGAATTTTGCCCTCGGACACGTAGAAGCTCCTCGCGGCGAAAACGTACACTGGATCATCGCTAGATCCGTGCTACTCCTGCACCGACCGCGTTACCGTAGTGGACGTAAATACCAAAAAGAGCAAAATTTTAACCGAAAAAGACCTTAAGAAATTTTGCCAAACGGGCAAAATTAGCAAAAAGGATTTAAGATGATGAAGTTATTTGACGTAACCGAAAAATACGGAAAGGCGACCTACGCCTATCCGTTTGAGCCTTATAAGGTACCCGAAAATTTCCGCGGGCAGCCGTTTTACACCTACGAGCTTTGTATAGGCTGCGCGGCGTGCGGCGTAGCGTGCCCTAGCAACGCCATAGAGCTAAAGATGAACGAAAAGCAAGACAAGCTCGTTTGGCAGTTTGACTGCGGACGATGCATATTTTGCGGACGCTGCGACGAGGTTTGTCCAACCGGCGGCGTGCGTCTAAGCCAGGGTTTCGAGCTTGCGGTTAAATTTGACAAAAGCGCGCTAATCCAGCGCGGCGAGCTAGAGATGCAAAAGTGCAAATGCTGCGGCAAACCCTATACGCCCGTTCGCCTTATCAACTATACTTTTTCAAAGCTTAGCACGGCAAATTTGCTCCCGGGCAGACTAGAAGAGGCTAAAGACTATCTATATATCTGCCCCGAGTGCAAAAAAGCCCAAGCCGTAGAGCGCATAACTAAAGACGTAGAGGAGGGGATAAAATGAGCCTTTATCAAGTTCCCGAAAATATAAAAACGGCAAACGACCTAACCGCAAAGTTAGAACATCTAAAAAATATCAAACGAAGCTTTAGCGTCTACCGCATCGACTGCGGCAGCTGCAACGGCTGCGAGATAGAAATTTTCGCCGCCATTACGCCGATGTGGGATCCGGAGCGCTTCGGCTTTAAGCTAGTAGCCAACCCTCGCCACGCGGACATTTTGCTCTGCACGGGTCCAGTTACGCGCCAGATGTATTATCCGCTGCTTCGCGCCTACGAGGCCGCACCCGATCCAAAGATCGTGGTGGCCTTTGGCGCATGCGGCAGTACTGGCGGTATCTTTTACGACGCTTATAGCGTTTGGGGCGGCATAGATAAGATTATCCCCGTAGACGTCTATATCCCGGGCTGTCCTCCGCATCCTGCTAGCGTCATATACGGCCTTGGTATGGCTCTTGGCATCATAGATCAAAAGCTACAAAAAAGAAGCTTCGAACAAGACGACTGCAAAGCCCCCGCCGTAAAAGAGTCCATCATAGGCGATATACTTTTTGAGCGCGATTTGGAAGCCGAGGCAAAGAGGCTAATGAGCTATATCTTCGGCAGGACGCTGTTTGCTAAATATATGGACGCGGCCAAAACTTCTCCTGATATCCACGACGTAGCGGCTACTAAAAAAGTAATGCTAGAGGCTATCCATAAAGAAGAAGACCCTAGATACGCCGAGTGTATGGGACTGCTTTACAACGACGTCTATCTAAAATACGCCAAAGCAAAACGCGATACGCAAAACGCCATCGACGTCAAAAAAGAAATTTGGGATAAACGATGATAAGAGTCTATAAACTCGCCCGCCGCCATATGGACGAAAACGAAAAGATGCCAAAAGAGCTAAAAG
>CAUQJU010000266.1:0-2928 GCA_963518005.1 uncultured Campylobacter sp. | reverse complement strand
TATTACAAAATAAGCAGCAAATCAAAGTAAGGCTTTTTGGCATTGACGCGCCCGAATTGAAACAACCCTACGGCAAAAAATCAAAGCAGTTTTTGGCAAATTTGATAGTCGGCGAAGTCGTAGAAGTCGAGAAAAACGGCAAAGATAGATATAAGCGCACGCTAGGCATTATCCACTATAAAGGGCAAGATATAAACGCTCAAATGGTGCTAAATGGCTACGCTTGGGCTTATGTCAAATACTCGAGAATATATGTAGATCAAGAAAGCTTAGCACGTGAGAAAAAGCGAGGGCTTTGGCAGAGCAGTAATCCTACTCCGCCGTGGGTGTGGAGAAAGCGTTAATTTTTAGGCAGTCTTAGGATTAGTGCTACTCCGTTATTGTCGCCTTTTTGTGTTAATATGTTAGTGGCTACATCATTTAATCTTATAACCACGGACGAGTCTTTTGGCATATTAAAATCAATATAATAGGTTGGAGCGTCATCAATAAAAGCACTCTCGGCTATTAAGTTTTTTACTTCGGCGCCAGTATCATTAATTACCTTAAACATTACAAAAAAATCAAATTTAGAAATACTTTGTTTTTGAAAATTCTCTATTTTATCACGCAGTCCCCTCGTTGCAATAACTAAAAGATTATTGTTTTGGTCTTTGCCTATTTTTAGCTCAGCGCCTTGTATTTCCGTTTCAAGTACGTTTTTGCCAAAATAATCTGGTATAACAAAAGAAGCCACAGAATCCATTTTTACTTTATAGCACTCTTTAAACTGCGCTCCATTAAATACTTGCGGGATTTTTAATTTTAAATCGATAAGTGCCTTTGACTCCTGCCTAGAGTCCTCATAAGAATTACACCCCGGCACCTCAATATTTAAAATCGCAGTCCTTGCTTGATTGTCCACATTAAGCGTTGATAATGGCACCTCGGTTAAGACGGCTGTTTTACACCCCGCAAAAAGAAATCCAATTAAAACTAATAACAAGAACTTATTCATCCTTTACTCCTTATTTTTGATTGGCGTAAAATTTAGCTACCTCGCATAATTTTTCAGAATAGGCATAAATATCCTCAATTCTATCAAGTTGAAACCTTGTTTCATTTTTTTCGCTATCCATTATGCCGATCTGTTTTTTGTTGTCGGTAAAATAAAGCCTACATATCGGCTTACGGTTATTATCTGTAAAAAATATTGCAAAATAAGACTGGGCGTCTCGGTATATTATATTTTCAACACTAGTAACCGCTGCCAAGATCGCCCTAATAATATAAAAAGCGTCTATCTCCTCTTGTGTGGTTATAATTTTATTTTCGTCCTCTTGTGGCGGTAGTGACTCTGTCTCTTTTTTTGTCTCTTTATCTAGTGCTGACGTTAGCCTATCCCTTACCATATCGTTTATGCGTTGAGCAAAAACTGCTTTTAATAGTGGTGTTATTTGATCTATTCTTTTTTCAGTGGCTACTTGATCGCTTATTTTTTTAAAAAAGAATGCTGCAAATTCACGGCTAGGATTTTCAAGCTCTGCGGCTACGATTTTATCAAGCTGGTTTGTGTACTTTAGGTTGTTCGCCGTGTTAAAAATATTTTCTAGATCAAAATTCTTTTTATGAAATTTTACAAGCTCCATTAATTGTGTATCTTTAATTTTAGTTATATCAAAACTTAAAAACGGCGCGGTGTCCATTATATTTTTTTCCTCTAAATCGGTAAAAAATTTATATTCTCGTCCGTTTGTTAGTATGGCAAATTTTGCCTTACTAACATTAAAATATCTAAGTAGTTGTGACTCGTTTTTTGCGTTAAGATCTGCTCCTATTTTTTTACACTCTACCAACAATACTGGCTCGTTGTTTTGAAAAATAGCATAATCTATACGCTCGCCTTGCTTAGTTCCAATATCTTGGGTATATTCGGGCATTACTTCTAACGGATTAAAAACATCATAACCTAACGCCCTAATAAACGGCATTATAAAAGCATTTTTTGTTGCTTCCTCTGTTGTTATACTAGCCCCTAGCTTTTCTATATTAGATGCTATCTCTTTTATTTTTAGCTTTAGTTCCTCCATAGAATACACCTCCTAACAAAAAATTAATAAATTGATTATATCACAAAAGATTTTTTAAATATATAACTTTAAGTAATATTTTAAATAACATTAAGTTATATTTAATATAACCTTTGGTAATATTCTCTCATCAAAACGGAAAACGTTTTGTAGGCTTCAAGCGTAAGCTGACAGAGTGAGCCTCCTGCGAGTTGCAGGTTAATCACGTTTCAATCTGAAGCGTCAGTGATAGGGCGAAAAGCTATCACTCAGTACCGACCCTGATTTAGGATAGTTTTTCACAGGGGTTTGAATAAAACGAAAAACACTAAAATAAAGTGAGATATAATTACGAGATGAAAAATATAGAGTTGTTTGATTATTATGCAGGCATTATCTTTTCAGAGCTTATTGATGAATTTCCGTTGCCAAAAGATATTAAGGCGGCGGATATAGTAAAAAACGATATACATATAGATGAAGTAAATAAACATGTAGCTATCGTTTATTACACTTGTTTATGGCTAAAAGAAAATGGCTTTGTAAATTTAGATAACTCTTTTTCATCTCAAAAAATGGTTTCAAATGTGATCTTGACCGCCAAAGGGCTAGAGATACTTAAACAAACTCCGCAAAGCGTAGATGGCAAAAGCTTAGGTGACAACCTAAAAGCAGCCGTACAAACTGGCAAAGACGAGTTTATAAAACAAGCCGTAAATAAAATTTTCTCATTTTCACTTAATCTAATCTCTTAATTTTTTCTAATAAAAGCCTTGCTTGCTTAGAGTAGGCGAAAGCCTGCTAACACTTTTCATATAAAAAATTTTCCTTTAAAGTTGCTTTTGCAAGCTAAATTAATTTCTAACATCAAGACGGCGGT
>CAUQJU010000265.1:0-2941 GCA_963518005.1 uncultured Campylobacter sp. | reverse complement strand
ACTTTATATACTTCTTGTCGTTAAAGTTTTTATCAGAGCTATTAATCTCCCGCATATTTCCATTATTATTATATTCGCTTAGGACTATATATCTATTGTGCGTACTCTTGCCTCTAAGATATCCTATCTTGCTAGCATGTTTGGCCTCTCTTGTATTATGTTCATATCTTATAATGGCCTTTTTGGCTGTTAAGAATTCACTTCTAACGCAAAGAACCACGTTGTGTCCGTCGATTTGAAGGGCGCTAATTTACTTACTCATTTTAAAAATCAAGAACACGTCTTGATTCGTTTTTGAAAAATATAAGCCGCAATATCAGTGATCGCAAAAGCTATACGAGAATTTTTCGCGTCGCCCATTTTAATGTAGCGAGGAATATCCCTGCCCTGCGATATACGAAGATCAAGAGTAGATACGCCGATACTAAGAAGTTTTGCCGTTTGTTGCCTATTTAGTACCGCTTGTCCTTTGTATTGACCAGCTATATACTCGAGAAGTGCATTGTACTCTACGTCGTTATATAGATCATTAAGAATATTATTTTTCTCCTTCTGCTTAGTTCTTACATAACTAATTACAGCAACTTTTCATTTACTTTTGCTATTTTTGAGCGGTTTTTGGATAGTTTTTGAAAAAAAATTAATACCCTATGGTTCCTTAGGGTATTTTAGAGTGATTGAGAGTAAAAAATTATTTTCATGTTTTTAAAAACAAAAATAAGGTATCTTGGATTAACTTAGAAAGCTTGGTAAGAAATTGGAATATTAAAAAATTTCGGGAACAAATAGGGAACAAATTTAATAAAACCAACAAAGCTTAAAGCTCTTGAAACATCGATAAAATCGGGGTTTAAAAGTGATTTTTTAGTATAGATGGCTCCGGATGCTGGATTCGAACCAGCGACCAATCGGTTAACAGCCGACTACTCTACCGCTGAGCTAATCCGGAATATCTTAAATAAAAGAAGTCGTATTATATATAAAAGCGCCAAGTTTGTCAATAAATTTTAGCTTAAAATTTCAAAAAATTAAAGCAAGTCCAGCGGCGCAAAAGCAAGTCCGTAAAAATCAAGCGTGCCAAAAGCGATACGAACCACATTTGCGAGCTATTTCAAAACCAAAATAGATATTTCCGTGCCTTAAAATCTATCGTAAGCGAGTCGTGCCCGCTAATCGCGAGTCCTTTCTAGCAAAGCCCGTCCAAGGCCGCGCTCGTATCTATCGGCGCAGCGCAAGGCTAATCCGGATGCGTCGCTCGGGGCTAAAACCAGCGACAGAGCATAAATCTAGACAAGTTTATAAAACCAAACCCCTGCGACATTTATTTTTTTTACCTTTTTTTGCGCTAAAAGTTCGTCTAAATTTCGCTTTGCTCCCTCAGAAAAGCTGCTCGCCGCATCATTTTCGCTTTGAGGACGGCGTTTTATTAGTTCAAGCAGTTCATCTTTGCTGAGCTCAAATTTTTCGCCGCTATATTTTGCCGACGCGATGACGCAAGGCGCACCCGTTATCAGCAAGGCTAGCTCCTTTAAAACCTCGGTACTAACGCCTTTTACTGGGTATGCGGGCGGACGGTCTATCGTGCTGATATCCACGCGGTTTGGCAAAATTTTATTAACCGCATCATTTAGCGCCCTAAATTCTACCGCCGTATCGTTTAACCCAGCCACGACTAAAATTTCAAGCACCAGCTCGCCTTTAAACTCTCGCCTAAATTTCGACATCGCATCAATAAGCTCGCTTACATCGGTCTTTGCTCCGGCTCGGTCGATCCTCGTAAACGTCTTTTGCACCGCGCTATCAAGGCTAAATTTGACGATACCAAGCTCCTTTAGAGCTTCGCAAATTTGCGGGTTTAGCGCGCCCGAGCCGTTTGAGAGGATGAGGGTTTTAGCGGAGCCTTTTATCAAATTTAACTCTCGCGCAAGGCGTGCTAAATGCGGATATAACGTAGGTTCGCCGTTTGCCGTGAGCGTGATGACGTCTATGTGCGGATGTGCGGCTAAAGCGGTTTTTACTTCGGCCGTTACCTGCTCTACGCTTGGCGGATCGATGGCAGCAAAGACGGGCTTGGCGGCGGTTAGCTCGCAGTAAACGCAGTCGAAGTTACAGCATTTTTGCGCAGGCGATAGATCGACGCCCAGAGACGTACCGAAGCGACGCGAGCTAACGGGGCCAAAGACTATTTTCATTGATTTTCCTAAATTTAAGATGCGCGATTATACCCAAGACGAAATAAATTTTAGACCCGTTACGACGTTTAGGGATGTCTCGTAAATTTAATCGCTAAAGATTTGCCCGTCCGGCTTTGCGGCTTTGCCAAATTTAGCTTAGCGGTTTAAATGCCTAAGCGCCGAAGCTAAAAAGCGTCCAAAAATATAGTCTATAATTTCATACTTTGGCGCTTGACGTTTAATGCCGAAAATATAAACGATAATTCGGTTTAGATTTATACATTAATCGTCAAAAACCGCAAGTCGGGAAAAAGGCTAAAAAGCGTTAAATTTAATTTTATACAGGCTTAGGCGTAAACAAATACGGGCGCTATCGATGTCGGTGCGCTAAATTTAAGCTCGGCAAACAAAAAAGATTTAAGAAAAAGCCTGGAAAATGGCGGCCGAATTTCATAAATAAATATAGCCTAAACGCGGCGATCAAACATAAATTTAGCTCTATTTAGCAAGTAAATGTGCGAAGCGGGCTTAAATTTGCAACAGCCCGCTTCCTTAAGCTAAAATTTCTTTTTCCTCACGTCCTCGACGATTGCCTTAGCCATACTATCGACCTCGGCGGTTACGACGCTAGTATCGTTTGCTACCCTGACGTTTTGTTTGGTTAACTCGTCAACCTCAGCCACGCCTTGATTTATCATATTTATAGCTTCGCTTTGCTCCCTGATGCTCTCGCTCATCTCGTTGATGCTTTGGGCTAGTACGTTTGC
>CAUQJU010000264.1:0-2945 GCA_963518005.1 uncultured Campylobacter sp. | reverse complement strand
CAAAAATGCGCCCAGCATCGCGAAATTTAGCGAGTATGAGCTCGGATACCACCAGTCGTTTATCAGGATAAAAATCGGGATAAAAATGAGGTCGTTTGCGCTTTTTTTCTGCGCGAGGCGTATCATCGCCCAGACGCTAAATGCAGGCAGCACGATCGTGAGCATATCGGTGTCGTAATAGCCCGCCATCGTGCGGTTGTAGTAGCTGTTTGCGATACTAGCTAGCAGCGCCGCCGCAAAGCCCATGCTAGGCATCTCGTACTCTTTGGCTATCAAAATCACTGGAATAACGATAAGCGAGCTAAAAAATACGCTCATATAAAGCAAAATACTCTCGAAGCTAAAAGGTAAAATTTGATACAAAAGATACGTAAGCGTGGGCATCGAGCGGCCGTAGTAGCTAAGGTCGTTTGGCTGATGAAAGCCTGCTATCATATCGCGCGCGCCCTCAGCAAAGGCGTAGCCGTCGTTCGTGCTGATCATAAGCTGATCGTTCCAGAAAAAGTGCTGATACTCGCCCGCCCAATACACCCAGTACAGCCTGCAAACTACGCTAAAAGCAAACGCCGCAAGTATCAATAAGCAAGTTTGCTTTGAAAATTTAAACTTGCCGGGGAATTCTAAAATTTTACTCGCCATTTTCACCCTCTAAGTATCCTATGAGTTGCGCCGCGACGGCGTTTTTATCAAATTTTACTACACGGCCATACGCTCTTTTTTCATAATCTCGCCTCAAATTTTCATCCTCAAGCGCTCGCCTCATCGCAGTCTCCATCGCTTTTTCGTCGTCAACGGGCACGAGGATGCCGTATTCATCGTCGCCCAGAAGCTCCCTAGCGCCGCTTTTGTGATCGGTGGAGATGATAAATTTCTTGCAAGCAAGCGCCTCTAAAAGCACGTTTGAAAAGCCCTCAAACCTCGAAGCGCAAAGGAAGCACTGCGCGTTTTTGATAAATTTAAACGGATTTTTATCCGTACCTAGCAGCTTTACGCGCTCGCTCACGCCAAGCTCGTCAATCAATTTTTGAAGCTCGCCTTGCAAAGGCCCCTTGCCGAGTATCCCAAGCGTCGCGCGCTCGTCTTTTAAATTTGCGATTATTTTTATTAACATCGCTTGATTTTTACCGCTATCAAGCCGCCCGATATTTAGAAAAAAGGGCTTAAATTTGCCCTCTAGCGGCTCATCGGCAAGAGTTTTTATCGCAGCCAAATCGACCGCGTTATATAACACCTTAGTTTTTGCGACGTCGCAGCCGAAATTTCGCACGAGATCATCGGCGTTTCCCTGCGCGTTAGCTAGGATAAGGTCGGCTTTTGGATACAGCGCCTTAACCAAAATTCTATTGGCAAATCCGCTAAGGCCGCTTTTATAGATGACCGACGGGCAGCTGCGCTCGCTTATCACCATCCGTCCTTTTACTCCGGCGATCCTTGCTAAAAGCGCGATATAACAAGGCCGGTTCATTAAGACAAAATGTAGGTCGATAGCCAAATCGTCGCAAAGTTTTTTATAATTTAAGGCTAGAAACGGAAACAAAAGTCCCAAACGAAAAAGCTTTTTTACGCCGCTTTCATAGGGATCTGAGCGCTCGAGGAAGTGTATTTTTACCGCACTTGGTATCTCGTAGGCTACGACCTCGCTCATTAAAACGAGATGAACTTCGTATTTTTCGCACAGAGCGGGAAGTAAATTTGAAACCACGCGCTCCGCGCCGCCCGGCCCCATCGAGTAGAGAAAAACGGCTAATTTTTTCATTCGCCGTGCGTTTTTTTGTATATCCAAACGCGAATTTTAGTTAAAAACAAAATCATCGACTTTGGAAACGGGCTTAAGATCAGCATCGCCAGCGCTTCTTTTGTAAATTTAAATTTGAGGCTTTTAAAAAGATATTCGTACATTTTTTTGTATTCGCCGCCAAATTTGGCATAATACGCCGCCATTTTATAAAGAATCGCGATGTGAGCGTCGTTTACGCGAAATTTTGGCTCGGCCGAATTTGCGTTGCTTGCTTGTGCGTTTTTCTCGGCGATCTTTTGCAAAATAAGCTCCGCAGTCATCGCGTAGCCTTTCATTATGCAAAGCGGACGCTTAAACGAGTTTATCGTGACGCTGTCGCTGCGGTGAAAGCGGTAAATACGCACTGCGTCGTGCAGATAGTAAGCAGGAAGATCAAAAAGATAGATCCAAAGCGTATTTTCGCTACCGTAAAGCCCCTTTTCAAAGCGCCTCCGACCGATCGCATCTCGGCGAAACATTATCAAAAACTCGCCCGTTATCTTGCCGTCGTAGTAGTCCTGCGGCGAAATTTCCTCGCTTTTACTCAGTCCAAATCCCGAAAATTTCGTCGTCGGCTCGTCGTCGATCTCAAAATAACAGTTCGCCCATACGCTAGCATACCCCTGCTCTAGTACGGCCGCCATCTTGCTTATGGCGCCTTCTATCAGCAAGTCATCGTCGTCTAGTATCACGAAAGCATCGCCGCTAGCGTGGTCAAAGCCGTTGTTTTTATTGCCGTTTGGGCCGCGGTCGTAAGTTTGGTTTAAGACGTATTTTACGTTGTCAAATTTAGCGACGTAACTTTGCGCAAGCTCGCGCGTGCCGTCGTTCGAGTTATCGTCGCTGATTATGATCTCTTTATTTTCGTAGTCTTGAGCTAGCGCGCTTTTTAGGGCGGCTTCAAAAAGCTCTTTGCGGTTGTAAGTTGGGATTATTATGCTTACTTTTAACATTTTAGTTCTTTATATTTTGCGTGATAAAATCCATCCACTTTTGATAAATTTGATCGGTTTTAAAGGCGTTTTTGCGCTCGTTGGCGTTTTTTACCAGCTCTTGCCTAAGCTCCTCGTCGCGCATTAAAAGTTCGATTTTGCTTCCGAGCGCTTTTACGTCGTCTATCGGCACTACAAATCCGGCCGTGCCGGCCTCGGTGAGCGCTTTGGCACCG
>CAUQJU010000263.1:0-2955 GCA_963518005.1 uncultured Campylobacter sp. | reverse complement strand
GATCCTCGTAAATGCCACTAGGCAAGGCGTAGATATGCGCTGGATCGATACGTGCGTACGCTACGAAAAGGGCGGCGTTTCGCACTTTAAGATGTTACGCGATAACGCGCTAATCAGCCTCATGCACGCAAAATGCTTCTTTTCTCTGCCTAAATTTGCGCTGGGTAAAATTTGGCGAGCGTGCGGGCTAAATTCGAGCGAAAAAAATGTGACAAACGCTCAAATTTCCGTAGAGGCTCAAGAAAGCGCCAAGCAAAATCTCTGGTGGAAAAAGCAGGAAAGAGGAGGAGTATTTTTTCTAAGGCTTAGCCTATTTTTGTCGCAAATTTTGCCCGAGTTTGCGCTAAAGCTTATCGTTAAAATCGTGGTTTGGTTTTATTATATTTTTTCAAAAAACGAGCGCGAAAATATCGCCGAGTTTAGACGAAATTTAAGCGAATTTGCGGGCGCGCAGACGCTAAAAAAAACGAGCGTTTTTAGCCATTTTGAAGCGTTTGGCGGCGCTATTTGCGATAAATTTAGAGTCTGGAAAGGCAAGATCAAGGATGACGAGCTAGAGATCATAGACCTAGAGCGCATAAAAAGCGAACTAATCGGCGCGCAAAAGGGGCAAATTTTGCTCACGGCGCACCTTGGAAACGTCGAAATTTGTAAGGCTTTGGGCGCGCGGGTCGAGGGCTTTAGGATGGTGATTTTGACCTATGACGAGAACTCGCGTAAATTTAACGAAGTGCTGCGAGAAATCAGTAAAAACGGCGGCAGCGTGCGCATGATGGCGGTAAATAAGCTAGACGTAGCCGCGATGCTAGAGCTAAAAAATATCGTCGAAAGCGGCGAGCACATCGGCATAATGGGCGATAGAACGCCTCTAGGCGGAGATAAGGCCGCGCGCGTGAAATTTCTGGGCAAGGAGGCGAGCTTTAACTACGGTCCGTACCTCATCGCGGGGATTTTAGGCGTAAAGATAAGCTCGCTGTGGTGCCAAAATATCGGCGGTAAATTTAGGATCGAGCTCGTACCGTTAGCAAGCGCCGTAAAGCTGGGGCGAGATAAGGCCGCCGCAGCACGCCAGTATCTGCAAATTTACGTCCGCGAGCTGGAAAATCGCTGCAAGCAAACGCCTGCGCAGTGGTTTAATTTTTTTGATTTTTGGAGATGAGATGATATCAAAATCAGTCGCGCTAAAGGCGCAGTTTTACGACGTGGACAGTATGAACGTCGTGTGGCACGGCAACTACGTGAAGTATTTCGAGACGGCTAGGTGCGCGCTGCTAGAGGAGATAGGCTACGACTACGAGGCGATGAGAGCGGACGGCTACGCCTATCCGATCGTAAAAATCGAGGCAAAATATATTAAGCCCGTGTTTTTCGGCGACGAGATCGAGGTGGAGGCGACGCTAAAGGAGTGCGAGTGCTTTCTAAAGATCGGCTACATCGTAAAAAGCGCCAAAACATGCGAGACGCTGTGCACTGGCGCGAGCTCGCAGGCGGCTGTTGATATGCGCGCGATGCAGACGTGCTTTGAGATCCCGCAAGAGCTACAAAATGCAATAAAAAGGTATATAAATGAAAAAAATAGCGATAATTTTTAGTTTGGCGGCGAGCCTAATGGGGCTTGATTTTAACGAGATAAAATCTCAAATAAAAACGCAAAATATCAGCGGCGATTTTGCTCAGACGAAGTTTTTGAGCGGTTTTAACGTGGAGTTTAAAAGCTACGGTAAATTTGAACTCAGCCAAAGCGAACTGCTCTACGACACGCTAAGTCCCATCGCGGTTAGCATCGTCATAAACGAGCGCGGCATCTTTCAAAAAAGCGGCAATAAGCTCATAAAAATCGATCAAAATTTTGATAAAAAGCTCTTTTTATCTATCATAAAGCTCGATAAAGCCGAGCTTGAGAAGGAATTTATCTTTAAAATCTCAGGCGATAAAAACAACTGGAAAATAGAGCTAACGCCCAAAAATCTGCTGCTAAAGCAAATCTTTACGCGAATCTTAGTAGGAGGCGATAAATTCGTCCGCAAGATCGTGTTAAACGAGGTTAGCGGCGATAAAACAGTAAATGATTTTTACAACGTAAAATGAAAAAATCCGCGCGTCTTTTTATCTTTTTAGCGGCGTTTTTAGCCGCGCTCGCCGTTTGTTTTACAAACGCGAAAAAGATAAACGCGGATATTTTTTCTCTAGTAAATTTTGAAAACTCTACCGAGCAAACCGCGTTAAAAGCGATGCTAGATAGCGCTTCTAGCGAGTTTTTGCTAGTTTCAAATTCGCCCGAGTTTTTAGAAAAAAGCGAAATTTTAGCCGAGCAAAGCGGAGTTTTGGAAGAGTACCGTGCAAAGCAGAACGTAAATTTAACCTCTTATCTAACTCAGCTAAACGCCCTAAAAATCGCACTTTTAAACGAGCAAACCTATGAGCTTTTGGTAAAAGACAAAAACGAGTTTTTCAGACAAAGCGCGCAAAATTTATTTAATCAATTCGCCTTTAAGCCGCTTAACGCGAAGGATGATTTTTTCGCCTTAAGCTCGCACATGAGCTTAGAGAACTCAAAAATCAGCCTAAATTTGTCAAATTTGATGCTGGAAGCCGCACATGAGGGTGGGAAATTTTACCTCGTAAAAGCGCGCCTTAAACCAGGCTACGAGCCGCGAAATTTGATCAAATTTTATGAAAGCGTACGCGAGCTCGCGGCTGGGGACGCAGTGCAGGCCTATGCTAGCTGCGGCGCGCTATACGGAGCCTACGGAAAAGCGGGCGGCGACAAGGAAAGCGCCGCTACGAGCGCAGTTTCGCTCAGCCTTTGCGCGATTTTTTTGCTGCTCGCGTTTAAAAATTTGCGCATTTTTTGCGTCGTTTTCGTCGCGATTTTCGGCTTTGCGTGCGGGCTTGCGGCTTCGCTTTTGATTTACGAGAGCCTTAGCGTCATGGTCGTGGTTATCGGCACGAGCT
>CAUQJU010000262.1:0-2964 GCA_963518005.1 uncultured Campylobacter sp. | reverse complement strand
GGATATAGAAGCATCAAAGATATCTAATTTAACTAAAATTTCAGAAGTAACCCTATGTAAAATCTTTAGGGAAATAAGAATTCTAATGTCTCAAGAGTGTGAAAAGATAAGTAAATTTAGCGGTGAAATTTCCAGCTCGCAAGCTCGCCTAGAAGCTTCGCTTTGAGATTGACGAAAGCTACTTTTACTACGCTTCGCTCTGAACCGTGTCTTGAGAAGCTACGCGCGGAGTGAAGGAGAGCAGAACCAGACGACTTCCCGAAAATACAAAAACTAAGCGATGAGATTTTTAAGCTCACGGATAAGCAAGAAAAATTACCCAAAAAAGAAAAAACGAAAATATATGCAGAAAAGAGCCAAAAGCTTAATGAGGAAGTTAGACTTTTTTACGTTGCCGTCACCAGAGCAAAATACGCCTTAGACGACAAGAGTGGGAATTTGGAGTTCTTCTAAGAGGCTATGAGGATAAAGAATGCCGAGAAAAGAGAAATTGTTGAGCAAGATAGGATTAGCCAATCGCAAAAATACACTCAACCATTCTTTAACTTAGATTTTGGCGATAATAAAATAAATGTCTAAATTTTACTTGTTATATCCGTTTTGCTCTATGCGTTATTGCAATGCACGTATATAATTCTTAGCCGAAATAGCCAAGAATGCCGAACGAGAAATGCCGAGCTCTTTTGCTGTGGTATCTATCTCTTGCATTATATTTTCTTTCATAGTAATAGCATAGCTTTTTGTTTTAATACTAAGCGACCTAGGTTCTATTATTTCTTCGTTATCCGCTAGCATTTCAACCAACGCGTCTTTAAAAGCGCTTTTTAAATCGCTTATGGCTTCGGCCTCGTTATTTCCAGCGCCTTTGATATATTCATACTCCTTGTAGTAAGCATAATAGTAAAACGTATCGTCAAAGTTTTTATCCTTTACGACGATTGCGACATAGGGTAAATTTAGGTAGTAGTTTAAATCTTTTTTCATTTGTTTTCCTTTAAGTCTGCGTAAATTTCAAGCACGTCTTTGACGTAGCAAATTTTCATAGGCTTTTGCTTAGGCAAGGTTAGCGTCGGCGCGTTTTTCTTACGAAACACGAAATGAGAACCGCCGCTATTTTTGCATTCATAGCCTAGGCCGATTAAAATTTTATGCAAATCATCAAAACTAACGTCTTTTGGACTTTCTTTTAATTTTTTGATTAGCTTACTCGAAATCGACATCCTTGCTCCAATTTACTATAAATAAAAATACATATTCAATATATAGTTATTATATTATAATAACATATAACTGTCAAACACTCTACATCACTCTTTTCATCTCTTTCTTAACCATATCCCCAGTAGCGTCTGCATAGATCATAGTTGTCTGTATCTTTTTGTGTCTAAGAGCCTTTTGAATAACGCCTAAATTTGTATTTTTCTCAACCATATTCATAGCAAATGAGTGTCTTAAAATGTGGCAACCCCTCTTATTTACTATGCCACATTTTCTATATATGCGCTCTAGCAAAGTATATACGCATTGCCTAGAAATAGGCTTGTCGCCGTTTTTATTTGTAAAGATATAACTTTCAGGAAGACTTATACTTGATAGCCTCTCAAAATCATCTTCTATATGACTTTTTGGTATGTAAGCCGTTTGGTATTCTCCACCTTTAGCTAGTATATTTATATCGTAAAACTCGCCGTCATCGCTCTCTTGAAAGTCGCAAAATTTTAAATTTAATGCCTCGCTTATTCTAAGCCCACTTTTTAGCATAAGCTTAATAAGTAGAGAATTTCTATAATTTTTAATATATCTATATTCAGGTTTTTTGACTAGCTTATTTTCTATATAGTCTAAAATTTTATCCCTCTCGCCCTCTTTCATAAAATTTTCAAGCTTGCTCGTTTTTTTCTTCGCAATTTTATAATTGTCTAGTATTTTTTCTAAGTCTATAAGTTTATCGTTATTATTAGTAATATACTTAAAGAAAATCTTTAAAATAGTTAAATAACTAAGCTTTGTTGAGCTTGATATGCTTTTAGTTCTAGTAATACTCTTTTTATGCTGTTTTTTGCTATATAAGTCATCTAACCATATAAAATAATCAGTTATATGCTTTTGACTTAGGTTGTTAAATGTAATTACATCATTATTCTCATAGCAAAACTCTACAAAGCCGTCAAGACAATTTTTATAGGTGTTAATTGTATTAATGCTCTTGTCTGCTATTTTATTATAAGAAATGAAACTATCTTTATATTTTTCCATTTCGTCTGCGAAGTCTAATTTCTCGTTATTTTTCATAAATTTACCCTTTTTATTTACATAATAAGCCATTATGTAAAATATTTTTTACGATTTATCACAAGGACAGATTTTTTAATCGCTCTTATTTTTAATAATTATTATGTAAATATATTTAGAGATTATATCATAATAGATTGTATTGTCAAGTAATAAATATATCTTTTTGTTTAAATTAATAAAAGAGAAAATATTACAACTTTTGTATTGATTTTTTTATTATAATTGGCTATATTATTATAAATTTAGTTTTAAACATTAAGAAAGACTATTTTGTTATAAAAATGGCTTTTGTTATTTAAACTGGATAGTTTTTGCATATAACTTATAATTTGATGGCAGTATTAGGCAAGAATGAGTATAAAAATGTTTTGCAAGCATAGTAGCTGTAATATAGGCAACAAAAACAGTGATATCTAGTTGGATTAGTAAAATCCAAATTTTGGGACAAATTTAGATGGCAAGATCTAAAATTTTCCCAGCAAAAAGTTCTAAGTTGTGGATTCAAATTTAAAATACGAAAGGATAAAAAATGGCATTAAAAAAAGTAGAGCTTCCAGACGAGCTTTTTGTAAAGATAGGTGCAACAAAAAGCCCAAAAGAGCTAGGTGAAATTATGGAAGGTTATTTGCAATTAGGTATGGAGTGTGCTAGGTTTCCAAAAGATAATAT
>CAUQJU010000261.1:0-2964 GCA_963518005.1 uncultured Campylobacter sp. | reverse complement strand
GTAAGCTCAAGCCGCTTAATGTATTTAAAGACGCGGACTATTAAGTCGGCGTCTTTTTTCTTTACGATTTCTCGTCTTTTAAGCTATATTTGTAAAACTTCCCAAATTTAAGCTCTCAAATAAAATCTGCAGGAGTTAAATTAATCTGGCTTTCAAGCACAAATTAACAAGTAAACTATCCTAGCCCGTGCATAAATTTAACCCATTTGCATCCGGGCGCTTACGATTAAAGCGGTTTGATGCTTTAAACGCTTTTACGCAAAGTTAAATTTGGCATTAAATTTAGACGGAAGCTTTAAAACCTGTGCCTAAATTCGGCAAAAACGCAGCGAATTTAACCGCACGAAAGCAGATAAACGCAGCAAGCCGTAAATTTATCTCGCTCGCAGCTCGCGCTTACCTACACTCTAAATTCGTTATCGTTTGGGTATTTGTAAAATGCGGCGGATAGGGCATAGAAAGGCTAAAATTTCGCATTTGTCCAGGCGCGATGTTTTTAGCGACGCTAGCCGTGATCTCAGCGACGTTCGTGCGCTCATCATGCGAAAATAGCGACCATCCGCTAGGCTTAAAAACCGCGCCGGCGATCGTGTCTTTGCTGACCGGATTATTGATAACCTTAACGGTGAGGTCGCAGTTTGCGATGCTAAATTCGCCCGTATTTTTCAGCGCGCCCTTAAACACGACGGTCTCGTTTCTAAGCACCCTATGAGCGGCAAACTCGGTTAGAGCGGCTTTTTTTGTGTATTTATCCACGACCAACATAAAAAAATACCCCATTACCAATGTCGCGGCGATATTTATCAAAAGATAAATTTTAAACAGTTTCTGGTCTTTTTCTCCGCGCGAAAGGAGCATAAAAAGTACCGATAGCAGCGCCAAAGCCGCTAGCGCGATAAAATGAAAGACGTTAAAATATCCTTGCATCAAAAACACTCCGAACTTGCCGTGACGTTGTAGTCATTTACGCGAAAATCGTTTACGACGTGCGTGATCTCGCGCGTGGCATTTACGTCCAGCACGTCCTTTAGCACGATATTTTCCTTTAAAAACGGCTTTAGTTCATTGGCATAGCGGCGCAAGATATTGTCCGAGTTTTTATAAAAGACAAGTCCGATCTCGCAGTAGTTAAAGGGCTTTTTTGAAAGATTTTTAAGGCGCATATCCACAAGAAGCGTATTTGAGTACTCAAGCTGCTTGGTAGAGACTATCTCCAGCTCTCGCGCCCTCAAATTTTGATCTAAAAATTTAGGCATAAAGTGCGCTCCGTACCCAAGCGCCGCGATACTAACGACCGTGAGCGCAAAACCGGCGAAATAAGACTTTGAGGCGATATAAATACAAAGCGCAAGAACCGCCAAAAAGGTCAAAAACATCCAGATATAGCCCGCAAAATCCGCCCAACTAAGGTGCGTTATGTAAAAATTTAAGCCTTGTTTTAGTTCGTTTATCATCTTGCCTCTTCATCTTGTTTGCTTTACTGCGAGCTAAATTTAAAATCTGCCTGCATAAAGCGTGCCAAATTTAGCCGCGCTAATCTTTGCGCGAGTTTTTCTCCTCGATACCGCTAAGCCCAAACCTGCGCGCAAGCTCGGTTTTAACGCGCTCTGGGTGTATGCCGTGCGCGGCAAGAGCTATGAGTGAGTGAAAGCACAAATCCGCCGCCTCGTAAACTACTCCGTCTAGGGCTTTTTTAAGCTCGTCTTTTTCGCCTTGCTCTTTTGCGCTCTGCGTTAAATTCCTCGAATTTAAATCCTGCTCATCGCAGCTTAAAATTTGCTGCGCTTTTTTGAGATTTGAGCTTTCGCTCGCATGTTTGTCGGCTAAATTTTCAAATCTTCTCGCCGCGCTCGCGTCTTTGCACGCCATGATTAGCTCGCCGGCCTCCTCGCCGACTTTTTTTAAGACGGCATTTTCGCCCTTTTTAAACAGGCTCGCCACATATGAAGTCTGCGGATCGGCGTTTAGTTTACGCTCCAAGATCACGTGATAGATCTCATCGATGATGCCGTAGGCGGGCTTTTTAGCTTGCGCCGTAAAGGCGGCTAAATTTTGCCCGCTTTCGTTCGCTAAATTTAACTCGCCCGTCAAAATCCGCCCGTCTGCGCCCGTTAGATTTTGCTCGCTATCGCCGCTAAAATTTGCGCCCGCGATTTTCCTAAAAAAGCAAGATTTCGCCCCGGTGTGGCATGCCGCGCCGCCTTTTTGCTCGACTTTTATTAGCAGCGTATCGTTGTCGCAGTCAAGATAGGCGTCCTCGATCTTTTGGACGTTGCCGCTTTGTTCGCCCTTTTTCCAGATGCGGTTTTTCGTGCGCGAAAAATAGTGCGCAAAGCCCGTTTCTAGGCTCAAATTTAGCGCCTCTTCGTCCATATAAGCAAGCATCAAAACCTCGCCGCTTGCGATCTCTTGAACGACGACGGGCAAAAGTCCGCCCGTTTTTTCCCAGTCTATTTTCATTTTCCCTCGATTGCGGCGGTCTTTATGCGCTTTATGCATCCGCTCGCTTTTAATTTATTTTCGTACGATCTCGTGCGTAAATTTTATCTTTAGCGGCTTAAAATTTACTTTGTTCGCAGCTTATTTTGACGCCCTGCTACAAACTATTTTTTAATCAAAATTTTAAAAATCCCCGCAGGTAGAATTCAAATCCTAAAAAGTACGTGAAAAATAAGTAAATTTAGCGGCGAGATTTCCGGTTCCGCCTAGGTGCTTTACTTTGAGACTAACGAAAGCTACTTTTACTTCGCTTCGCTCGTAGCTACATCTTGAAAGTTACGAGCGTAGCGGCGGTAGGAAAAGCTAAGAAAAAATTTCTTATTAAGCGAGTATGTTTCGTTTCACTGTGCTTGTAGCTTTTAAAGCATAGCTATGAGTGTAGTGAAATAAGGATTTGTATTAATATAAAACTACGCAAGAAAATTTATATCAGAGATATTAAAAATAATTATAGGCCTTCTAGAT
>CAUQJU010000260.1:0-2975 GCA_963518005.1 uncultured Campylobacter sp. | reverse complement strand
TCGCTTCGGATGTCTTCGTACGATTTAAGTTTTTCATCAAAGTTATTTTTTAATTCATTCGCATTTGTATCTATTGCAAAAGCATTTATGATATTTTCTGCACTTTCAAAAGAACAAACATCACCTGATATACGCTCTCTATTGTTTATTTGTTTCCATCTGTTCCCAAATTTTTCTTTTAAAATTTTTATTATATCATCCTTGTATTTTTCAGGATTATCCGTGTTTTGTCTATCATTATATTTTTGGTACTCTTCTTGATATTTGCTTTTTCTTTCTTCTAATTTTTTGTTAATCCTTTTTGCTTTTTGAAGCTTCTTATCTATATTTGCCGCGTCTCCAAGTAAAACTATCGCATCCAAACCATTATCTTGAATTTTAACTTTACTATTTACATATTCTTCATTAAATACGAAAATATTATTTTTCTGATCTTTGTTTGTTAAATCTACTGCTGCGCCGCTTTTGTCTATAACTTGACTAGCAATAAGAGATTGATTGTTTTGTTTGACGGTATCAAAAGCTTGAGAAATAGTGCTTTTGCCGCTTCCGTTTTTGCCATAGATTAAACAAAATCTATGGTACTCTTTCTCGAAAAAATTTAATTTTACTTCACTTTGAAAGCACTTCCCCTGAATTTTTATGCCACAAAAATTACCAAACATTCTGTTTACTCCAATGTACTATTAAAATTTAAAATTTCTAGGATTTTAGTAATTTTCTCCACCGATTTTATACCGTTTTCGTCCTCGACTTTTGAGTTTAGATCAAGCACTCGCGGGTTAAATTTGATCGCTTCGCGCACGTTATGCTCGCCGATACCGCCCGCCATACCGAAGTCAAATTTGACCTCCCGCAAAATCTCCCAATCAAAACTGATGCCGTTGCCGCCGAGGTTTTGCCCCTTGCAGTCAAAAAGCGGCATGTCGCAAAGCGCGGTATCGACGGCGGGCAGCTCGTCTAGCACGCTATAAACGCGCCAAACCTCTAGCCCCATCGCCTTTAAATTTGCGTACAAATTTGAGCTAACCTCTCCGTGGATCTGCGCAACGTCAAGCGGGACAAATTCGCAAATTTCCATTATCTCGCAGTCACTTTGACCTGCAAAAACGCCGACACATTTTTTGCCTGCCGCATGCGCGATACCTGCTATCTCTCGCGCCGTCTGTGCACTCACCTGCCGCTTGCTTTTGGCAAATATCGCGCCCAAAAAATCAACGTCCAAACTGGCCACGTCGCGCGCCTCCGCAGGCGTTTTGATACCGCAAATTTTAACCAGCGTCACGCTTCGCCTCGCACGTAGTCCTCGAAATAGCGATAAACTTTACCGCTTTTTATCGCGTCCAGGATAACATCTTTTGCCTGCGCTGGGCTGTCCGCGATGCCTGCCGCGTATAGCGCAAACATCGCGTTTAGCACGACGACGTCAAATTTCGGTCCGTCCAACTCGCCTTTTAAAATTTGCTTTAACGCTTCGGCGTTTTGCTCAGGCGTGCCGCCCTCGATCTCGCTATGAAACGCCCGCTTGAAGCCAAACTGCTCGGGCGTGATGCTGTACTCGCTGATCTGGCCGCCTCGTAGCTCCACGACGCGAGTCTCGTCGCATAGACCGATCTCGTCTAGTCCGTCCTCGCCGCGAACTACCAGAGCTCGCTCGCGTCCAAGTAGCTGCAGCGTCTCGGCATAGAGGCGCAAAACTGGCTTATGATAGACGCCAACAAGCTGATTTTTGAGCGCCAAATTTGGATTTAGCAGCGGTCCTAGCACGTTAAAAACCGTGCGGATACCTAGGCGCTGGCGTACTTCGCGTACCTCGCCCACTAGCGGGTGGAAAAACGGCGCGTGGAAAAAGGCTAAATTTTTGTCGTTTAGCAGCTCGCGCTGTCGCAGGAGCGAATTTGAACTCTTAACGCCCAAAATTTCTAGCACGTCCGAGCTGCCCGATTTGCTAGAAACGGCTTTGTTTCCGTGCTTTGCGACCTTAACGCCAAGGCTCGCTAAGATAAACGCGACGGTCGTCGAGATATTTATCGTCTTAAAGCCGTCGCCGCCCGTGCCGCAAAGATCGATCATCGGCGAGGGATCGCGGTAGGTCTGCGAGTATTTTAGGATGTTTTTGGCGAGGCTTGCTAGGCTTTGCGGATAGAGGCTTTTTTCGCTGATTAGCACTAAAAGCGCGGCTAGCTGCGTGATCTCGTACTCTTTGCTCGCGATGATTTCGCAAATTTGCTCAAAGTCGCGGTCGTCCAGGCGCTCGTTTTCTTGCAGCTTGATTAGAAAGGGCTTGAGCGGGCGGATCTTTGGCTCTTTAGCGACCTCTGCCGCAGGCGCGGCTTCGTAGTTGATGAAATTTTCGATGATTTTTTTGCCGTACTGCGTGAAGTAGCTCTCAGGGTGAAACTGTATGCCAAAAATCGGCCTGTCTTTCACGTTAAGCGCCATCACTACGCCCTTTTCGCTCACGGCTGTGGCCTGCAAATTTGACGGTAGCTCGTCCACGTAAAGCGAGTGGTAGCGCATGACCTCAAATTCGTCCGGCAACCCCGTAAATAGCGGCTCTTTGCGGCTAACTTTTATGAGCGAGGTTTTGCCGTGATAAGGCTTTTCTAGGCGTTTGATCTTTGCGCCGTGTACGAGCCCGATCGCCTGATGTCCGAGGCAGATACCAAGGATCGGCGCGGCGATGTCGCTTCGTAAAATCTCTAAACAAATGCCGCTATCTTGCGGGTGTTTTGGGCCCGGGCTTAGCACGATTTTGCTAGGATTTAGCCTGCGGATTTCATCCAGGGTGATCTTGTCGTTGCGCACGCAGCGCACTTCTTCGTCGGTTAGTTCGCGTAGATACTGCTCCACATTGAAAACGAAGCTGTCATAATTATCTATCAATAAAATCAAAATTTTCTCCTTTTTAGCGGCTTGTTTTTTCCTTTATACTTCGTTGGAAACTCGGTCGGCTTCGGTCACGGACGACTAGT
>CAUQJU010000259.1:0-2976 GCA_963518005.1 uncultured Campylobacter sp. | reverse complement strand
GATACGGACTTACGTCGCCGTCCAGCTCGCCGCCTTTTGCGTAGTATGTTTTTATCTCATTTATGGCCGCGTCTAGGTTGGTGACGAGAGCGATATACTCGGCATCTTGGCGCGTAGCGTTTAGTCTGGGTACGGCGATAGCGGCTATGATGCCCATGATTAATATAACAAAAACCAACTCTATCATCGAAAAAGCCTTGCGAGGCTTGAATGAGCTTAGATCCTTAAAATCAAGAACGGGGGGGGGTAGTAGATGCATCTGAATACCTTTTTGAGAAAATTAAATTTCCTATAAATGATACGCTAAAGCGTCTAAAATTTGAATAAAATTAAAACATCTAAAATAAATAAAAATCATAAGCGATTATTTATTTTGAATCGGTAGACCGAAATTTAGGGTGTTTTTTCGATTTTGGGTTTAAATTTAAGGGCTAAATTTAAGACGCTAAGAAAAACAAAGCGGATATTTTACCACGATGGAGCCGATTTTGCACCGTGATCTTCGGTACCGCTTAAATTTGCGTTAGCTTGGCCTGCGGCCTAGCTCAAATTTGCTTAGTCTTTCGTTTGCGCGGATGCAGGCTTTTGCTATCTTAGGCGTGCGTGCGGATTTTACCGCGTAACCGCAAATTTAACCGACCTCGGTCGCAAAAATTCGCCGCTAAATTTAAGCGTTAAATTTAACCGATCCGCCGCGCGTCCGGGCAAAAATAAGCAAAGCAAAACATGTGCGACGCACGCAAGCGATTCAAGCCGCCTAATTTAGATTAATCGCGCAAAATTTATTCAACCTAATTCGCCGAAATTTGTGTCAAATTTAATCATACGGATTTTACTGCCGAGCCGCAAATTTAACCGACCTTGGCTGGGCGATGCGTTCGTAGTCCTTCGCGTTTAAAATGATAGAGCGATCTAGCAAGCCTGCGTTAAAAGCAAGCTCGGCGTAGCGCGTAAATAAGCTAGGATCGGCGATTAGCTCTAACTCCTCGCAAAAGCTAAACGGCGGAACGCTGCCGGGTACGCAGTCCGTTAGCTTCGCGACCTCGTCCGGGCTTGCTAGGCTAGCTCTTGATCCGCCGAGTGCGCGCGCGATGAGCTGCAAATCAGCCTTGTAATCTGCCGGCAGCACGGCCAAAACATATCGTTTGGCGCCGCCGCCTTTTATGGCGCAAACGAGCGCCTTAGCCCCCTGTCCTAGCTGCGTGCCGCGCGCTACGGCAACCTCGGCCGAGGTTTTGACGCTTTCGTGAGATACCGCGCGAAAGTTTGCGTTTTGCGCGCTTAACAGCTCCTTTATCTTCTCGAAAATTTGCTCGGACATCGCTATTCCTTTGGTTTAAATTTTAGTTTAGATTATACAGCAAATTTTAAAATATCCGCCTTGCCGCCCCGATTATTTTAAAGATTTAGCAAGCCAAATGCGTCTAAATTTAAATATTTTTTGGCTATCATTTTGTAAATTTGCCTCAAAATGAATGCAAAAAGAGCAAATTTACAAAGGAAAAGTATGCAAATAGACAAAATCCAAATCGAAGCGGGCTGGAAAGAGGCGCTAAAAGAGGAGTTTTTAAGCGAAAATTTCGCCCGCGTGAAGGAAAATTTCCTGCGCGCAAAGGCCGCGGGCGAGGTCTATCCGCCAAACGCGCTGATATTTAACGCCTTTAATCTAACGCCCTTTAACGCCGTCAAAGTCGTAATCCTAGGACAAGACCCGTATCACGGCGCGGGGCAGGCGATGGGGCTAAGCTTCTCCGTGCCGCGCGGCGTCAAAATCCCGCCCAGCCTGCAAAATATCTACAAAGAAATTTACGACGATTTGGGCGTTACGCAGCCAAATTCGGGCGATCTGAGCTACTGGGCGAAGCAGGGCGTGCTACTGCTAAACGCGACGCTAAGCGTTAGCGCGGGACAGGCGAATTCGCACTCGGGTTTTGGCTGGCAGGAGTTCACGGACGCTGCGATCGGGAGGCTTAGCGAGCGCGCCAGAAACGTCGTTTTCATGCTTTGGGGCAACCCGGCCAAAGCAAAAGCCTCGCTCATCGACGCATCGCGCCACCTCGTGCTAACGGCGGCTCATCCAAGTCCGTTAGCGCGCGGCGCGTTTTTTGGTTGCAGGCACTTTTCAAAGGCGAATTTGTATCTAGCGCAGCACGGCAAAGCGCCGATAGATTGGGATCTAAACAACGCCGTTTAGAGCCGAGCTAGCCGCGCAAATTTTACTTTAAATCTACGCAAATAGATAAATTTAACAAAGGAGTAAAATGGCGATTTCAATCAAACTCAAAAAACGTTGGGATGTATCCGCTTTGCAGGAGGTACTTACGGCAACTCTATGATTTTATCTGTAAGGCAGCGGAGGCTACGGGTTGTAGGGTAAAATAGCAAAAAGCAAACGGCGCGGGCGACCAAATTTTACGATTTTCAGCTTTGCAAAAAAAAAAAAAAACGTTATAATGGCTAATCAATCCAAATAAATATAAAATCAAAGGAGGCGAAATGAAAATTACAAACTTCGCTATACTAGCGGCTTTGTGTGCGACTGCTGCAGAAGCTAGGATGTATACCATGGACGAGCTAAGTAAAAAGCTATGTTACGCCGAGCTGGTTGAGGTAAATACCAAAGCTTCGCCCCATGGATATTCTGGCGCTTATAACTTCGTTAAGGCTAGCACCGATCCTTCTAATCCGACTAAAGTGCCTCCGGGACGTTATATACGTACTACCGTGGGTTTCGTTTACGAAAATAACGATAGCGATATCTTAGGGATAACGTTTAGAGCGTATTGGAAAAACTTTAATATAGGAGCTTGGTCGGCGCAGTCTACGACGCCCGGGATGAACCATATGCTCGGAGGACGCACTTATGACGACTCGGTTTGGTCCGGATACCCGTCTTATAGCGATTACCCTTATTTGAGGTACGTTTCCGAGGGTAGAGGAGGCGGATCTACTTATTTCATGCGCAACGGTTATTTT
>CAUQJU010000258.1:0-2995 GCA_963518005.1 uncultured Campylobacter sp. | reverse complement strand
CCCTGGGCTAATCTTTGTTGGTATATAGGATCTTTTGAGAGGTCTAAATCGTAAAATTTATTTACGATAAATGCAGTAATCAGCATAGCTATAAAAGTCGTAGAAATACAGATAAAAAGTAACATCGGATAGCTTACGCCCAGTTTTTCCATTACGCCGGTCATAGCGACAAATGCTGCCGCTACTGGGCTAGCGGTAATGGCCACCTGAGACGAAACCACCGAAAGCGCAAGAGGCGCGCTAGGCTTTATATTTTGCCCCTTTGCAACGTCTACGATAACAGGTATCATAGAAAATGCCGTGTGTCCGGTGCCTGCAAAAATAGTAAGCAGGTATGTAACGATAGGCGCTAAATAGTTGATTTGCTTTGGGTTTTTACGCAAAATTTTCTCTGCTTGCTGAACAAGCCAATCAAGGCCGCCAGCAACTTGCATAGCGGAAATCGCAGAGATAACCGATGCGATAATTAAAATAACGTCGGTTGGGATATGTTTCATCTCCGTTTTCATTCCCAAGACGAGCGTCAAAACAATAACGCCTACGCCACCGGCGTAACCGATACCCATACCGCCCAGCTTAACGCCTAGGTAGATGCCTCCAAGTAGGACTATGAACTGCAAAATCAGCATAACATCCATAGGAAAACTCCTTTAAGTAAATTTAACTTATAAATTTAAAAACGCCGAAAGATCGCTCTCTCGGCGCGTGCATGCCTAAATTTATTTACCCATATGAGGGTTTAGCATATTTTTAGGCTCTAAGATTTTGTCGATTTCCTCTTTTTTGAGGTAGCCTCTCTCCAAGCAGATATCGCCTACGGCTTTGCCGGTTTGCAACGCTTCTTTAGCGATGCTTGCGGATTTTTCGTAGCCGATATATGGGTTAAACGCAGTTACGATACCGACTGAGCCGAGTACCGATTTTAAGCATGCCTCAGGATTTGCGGTTAGTTTTCTAACGGCTTTTTCGGCTAGGGTTTTCATCGCGTTTTCAAGGATAAAGATAGAATTAAATAGCGCGTAAGCGATACCAGGCTCAAACGCGTTTAGCTCAAATTCGCCCCTCTCGCTGCAAAGCATGATGGTTACGTCGTTGCCGATTACCTCGTAGCACGCCTCGCCTACGACTTCTGCGATGACAGGATTTACTTTACCGGGCATAATTGAGCTACCTGGTTGCATTTGTGGTAGATTTATCTCGCCAAGACCGCATCTTGGGCCTGAGTTCATTAGTCTTAAATCGTTTGCGATCTTGCTTAATCTAACGGCAGCCGTTTTTAGCGCGCCGCTAACGTGAACGAAATCCGCAGTGTCTTGAGTAGCTGCTATGAAATCATCGGCAGGTTTAAAGTTTACGCCTGTGATTTGGCTCAAAATTTTATGAACAGCCGCTTTGTAATCAGGATGGCAGTTGATGCCCGTTCCGATCGCGGTTGCGCCCATGTTTAGCACAGCCATAGACTCTCTTGCGGCGGTGATTTTTTCGATATCGCTTTTGATGTAGCTTGCAAATGCGTTAAACGTGTTGCCAAGCGTGGTAGGGACGGCGTCTTCCAGCTCGGTTCTACCCATTTTGATGATATCTTTAAAGTCTTTTGCCTTGGCTTCCAGCTCGTTTTTAAGTAGCTCCATAGCCTTTAAAAGATCGGTTAGTTTAGCGTATGTAGCGACTTTGATCGAGCTTGGATAAGTGTCGTTGGTGCTTTGACCGAGGTTTGTGTGGTCGTTTGGATGCAGATACTGATACTCGCCTTTTTTGTGGCCAAGGCTTTCGAGCGCGACGTTTGTTATAACTTCGTTCGCGTTCATATTGGTGCTAGTTCCGGCACCGCCTTGGATCATATCTACTACGAATTGATCTAAATATTTACCCGCGATTAGCTCGTCGCATGCTTTTGCGATGGCGTCGGCTTTTTGCGCGTCTAGAACTCCGACTTCTTTGTTGGCTAAGGCCGCAGCCTTTTTGATTTGAGCAAATGCCTTAACGAAATACGGATAATCTTTAAGCGGTCGTCCGCTCATGTGGAAATTTTCAAGCGCTCTAAACGTTTGCACTCCGTAATATACGTCGTCGGCTATCTCTAGCTCGCCTATGAAGTCGTGTTCTCTTCTGGTTCCCATATCGGTTCTCCTTGTGATGAAATTGAATAATGAAACTATAGCGCAATTAAACTGATATTTAAATTAAAAGTTTAATTTTCTATTTATTTTTTTATTACGAATTTATCATTTTTTTAAGCTTTATTTTATACTAAAAGCGCTAGTTATACCTGAAAAAACGTAGATATGCATAAATTTTGATATTAAATCAGATCTTAAGCTAAACTATCTATATATGCTTTCAAATCATCAAAAATTTGTAAGATATTTTCGTTTTATTTTATTATTGAGACTATTTTTTATTAATAAACTTAAAAAATGATACTAATATTATCCTATAAATTTAAGCTAGTATTTATTTAAATTTACACGCGCGTTGTCGAACCAAAACAAAAAGCGGATAAATTTAATGTTAGTTCTAAATATATTTAGATAAAATATTCCAAAAATTTATAAAGGAAAAAGATGCAAACGAGCTTTATGAGGCATCTAAACACGGCAAAAGCGCTGGGCATGGCGTCCGGGATTTTGGTTATTTTAAATTTACTCTCGCAAGAGATGGTTTTACCAAAAAGCCTCTTTGATATCGCAACGAGCATGCGCGTAGCGATGCTGTTCGTCTCCGTCATCTGCCTTTACGGCGCGATATCAAAGGTAAACAAACTCGCAGGCGGAGGCGTGTTTAAGCTTTACCGCATTTTTATCGCTATTAGCAGCGCGATGATTTTGCTAAGCTTTAGCGCAAACTATGCCCCAGCCAGCACGCACAAGGTTCTATTTTTCGTTATTTGCGGCACGGCGGTGCTTGCTTTTTTGCTTTGGATAAGGATAAATTTTAAACTCGGCGCCGTCACGCAAAACGCCCTATTTTCAGGCTACGCGGTGCTTTGCATCGT
>CAUQJU010000257.1:0-2998 GCA_963518005.1 uncultured Campylobacter sp. | reverse complement strand
TAGCTAGTCTGCGCGTTTAGATCCGCGCCAAAGGCCACTCCGAGGCTCTCTAGCTTTTTAACCAGCTCGTTTTTGCTAAACTCGCGGCTGCCGTTAAACGCCATGTGCTCGGTAAAGTGCGCCAGCCCAAGCTCGTTTTCGCGCTCGTCGGTCGAGCCGATGTTTACGACTAGGTAAAAATAGGCCGAATTCGCGGGTTGCTTGTTTTCCTTGACGTAGTATTTTAGCCCGTTTGCTAGCTCGCCGCTAATGATAGCGGGGTCTTGGGTCAAATTTAGCTTTTGCGAGTTTTTATCGTTCGCCGTTAAATTTAACGCGCTCAAATTCGCGTCCGCCTGCCGCGTTTTGTCAGCCTGCGCTACCAGTGCTTGTTTAGCAAAAACGCTCGCCGCAAAAACGGATAGAAATAAAAATAAAATTTTCCTCATCGTCGTCCTTTAAATTTAAAAAGCCGATTATATAGCGCGATTTTTAATATTTTTGCCCGCACGCAGCAAAGTCGGCGGCCGTGCTAAATTTATTTTTTATAAAATTTATGCTAAATTTAGGCCAAATTTTAAAGGATAAATTTTGGTAAAAATAGGAATCCACGGCGCAAGCGGCAAAATGGGACGTATGATCATCGAGTGCCTAAAAAACGATCCAAACGCGAAACTCAGCGCGGCTTATACGATAGAGCCGCTTGACTTTGCATTGCCTGATGGCGTCATCCTCACGGATAAATTTGACGAGCTTTTCGCAAACTGCGACGTCGTTATCGATTTTACGATCAAAGAGGGTGCGATAAATCTGCTAAACTACGCTCGCACCGACCCAAAACCGCTAGTCGTCGGAACGACGGGTCTTGGCGAGGACGGCGCGAACCTGCTCAAGCTCGCAAGCGCGGCGATGCCGATACTTTACGCTACCAACATGAGCCTTGGCGTCGCGGTTTTAAACCGATTGGCGACGCTTGCTTCAAAGGCTTTGCACGAATTTGACGCCGAGATCGTCGAGCATCACCACAGACACAAAAAAGACGCTCCAAGCGGCACGGCGCTAACGCTTGGCGAGCGCGTAGCGGCGGCTAGAGGGCTAAATCTAAAAGACGTTTTGGTGACCGGTAGAGACGGGCTAGTCGGAGCTCGCAGCAAGGACGAGATCGCGATCCTAGCGGTGCGAGGCGGCGACGTCGTGGGCAGGCATACGGTCGGATTTTACAACGACGGCGAGTTTATCGAGCTAAACCACACCGCAACTAGCCGTGCGACCTTTGCCAAAGGTGCTATAAAGGCGGCTATTTGGATTGCCGGGCAGCAAAGCGGGTTGTACGGGATAGATGACTGCCTGGGATTGTGAAATAGGCGGCTTGGCTTTTTCTACTTACTTTGCGTTGAAATTTAATTTTCAAGCTCGGCAACCCACGCGGTTAGCCTACGCTTAAAAATTAAATTTCGCCTTAATTAAGCGAAAAATCCTGCGCCTTATCATTTTGCGTTCAAATTTTTGATAATTAAATTTTAGCATGAGAGGCAAAGTATCGCGAGACGAGCCTCAAAAAGGAAAAATTAAAATGTGTGCGATAGTTGGAGTAATAAATTCTAAAGATGCGGCAAAAACGGCATATTATGCGCTATTTGCCATGCAACACCGAGGCCAGGAAGCAAGCGGCATCAGCGCGTGCGAAAACGGCCGTATAGAAACCATCAAAGGCCGCGGGCTAGTTACCGAAGTCTTTGACAAGACGAACCTCGAGAGTCTAAAAGGCGATATGGCGATAGGCCACAACCGCTACGCCACCGCAGGCAAAAACTCCGCCGCCGATGCCCAGCCAATCGCGGCAAACTACTCTCTAGGCCAAGTCTCTATCGTACACAACGGCAACCTCGTAAACAAAGACGAAGTCCGCAACGCGCTAATCGCCGAGGGCGCGATATTTCAGAGCAATATGGATACCGAAAACATCGTGCATCTCATCGCTAGAAGCCGTAGCGAACATCTACAAGACCGCATCGTAGCAGCGCTAAAACAGATCAAAGGCGCCTACTGCCTACTCATCCAGTCGCGCCATAAAGTCTTTGCCATCCGCGACCGCTGGGGCGTGAGACCGCTCTCGCTAGGACGCCTAAAAGACGGCGGCTACATCGTAGCTAGCGAGACGTGCGCGTTTGATTTGGTGGGCGCGACCTTTATCCGCGACGTGGAGCCTGGCGAGATGCTGGTTTTTGAGCAAGGAAAAAGCGAGTTTGAGAGCGTGCGCCTTTTTGAAGCCGAGCCTAGAGTTTGTGCGTTTGAGTATATCTATTTCGCGCGCCCAGATAGCGTAATCGAGGGCAAAAGCGTCTACGAAGTGCGCAAAAAAATGGGCGAAACGCTAGCTAAAAAAAGCAAGATTGGCGCTGACTTCGTCGTGCCGGTACCCGATAGCGGCGTACCGGCGGCGCTAGGCTACGCAAACGCTAGCGGGATACCTTTTGAGCTAGCCATCGTGCGCAACCACTACGTCGGTCGCACATTTATCGAACCGACGCAAGAGATGCGCAACCTCAAGGTTAAGCTCAAGCTAAACCCGATGGCAAGCCTGCTCAAGGGCAAAAGCGTGGTCGTCGTGGACGATAGCATCGTACGCGGCACGACTTCTAAAAAGATCGTCGAGCTACTGCATCACGCGGGCGCGAGAGAGATACACTTCAAAGTCGCTTGCCCAGAGCTAAAATACCCCGAGCGCTACGGTATCGATACTCCAAGCTTCGAGGAGCTCATCAGCGCAAACAAAACGCCGGAGGAAGTGTGTAAATTTATCGGTGCGGACAGCCTCGAGTTTTTAGACGTGGACGAGCTAGTTAGCAGCATCGGCAGCGAGCGTAAGTACTCGCTGGTTAGCTTTGACGGGGATTATTTTATCAAGTAAATTCGGCCTTTGCTGTTTCAAATTTAACCCATTTTGGCAAATTTGAGTCTGCCAAATTTGAGCGGCAAAACCCGCACCTTGAAAAAGCGAATTTTTGATTTTTGACGT
>CAUQJU010000256.1:0-3009 GCA_963518005.1 uncultured Campylobacter sp. | reverse complement strand
GGCCAGCGACGAGATGATAAACGTATTTTTGCAAATTTTTGACGGCGCTAGCCTCACCGATAATACGGGCGCAAAGAGCGATTTTCGCAACGCCGTCATCATAATGAGCTCAAATTTGGGCTCAAAAGAGGCTCCGACGCTGGGCTTTAGCAAAGACGAAAGCGGTAAAGCGGACTCTGCGGTAAAGGGATTTTTCAGCCCCGAGTTTCGCAACCGCATCGATAAAATCGTGCATTTTAACGACCTTAGCGAGGACGCGCTAAGCCTCATCGCGCAAAAAATCATCAACGAGATAAACTCGAGCCTCGCCGAGAAAAAAGTCGTCCTAAAAGCCTCCGCCGAAGCCAAAAAATACCTCTGGCAAAAGGGCTATAGCAAGGAATTCGGCGCGCGAAACCTAAAACGCCTAGTGCAAGACGAGATCTCGACCAAGCTTAGCGATGAGATACTTTTTGGCGCGCTAAAAAACGGCGGCATCGCAAATATCGCGCTAAAGGGCGGCGAGCTTGCGTTTAAATTTGAAACTCTAAAATAAACGGTCACGGGGTCAAATTTGGAAAAAATTTATAACTTCCCAGACCCCGTAAACGCCCCCGCAAACTCGCCTTTAGCCGTCGGCGGCGATCTAAGCGCCGATGCTCTTTTGCAAGCTTACGACAAAGGCATTTTCCCGTGGTTTTTGCCCGGCGAGCCCATATACTGGTGGTCGCCCAATCCCCGTGCAGTGCTAGTTCCAAGCGAGGTGCGCGTGCAAAAAAGCATAAAATCCGCGCTTAAAAAATTTGAAGTGCGGTTTGACTACGACTTTGAAAATTTTCTAAAAATCTGCAAAAGCGAGCGCGAAAAAAAGGGACCCACGTGGCTAAGCGAAGATATCGTGAGCGCATACGTAAATTTACACCGCCTGGGCATATCGCACAGTGTGGAGGTTTACGAGGACGGTGAGCTAGCGGGCGGACTTTACGGGCAAATTTTCGGTAAGGTCTTTTGCGGCGAAAGTATGATCAGCTTAAAAACCGGCGCGTCAAAAGTCGCTCTCATCGCGCTTTGCCGAGCTTTAGAGCCGTTTAGCTTTCTCATCGACTGCCAGGTCATGAACGAACACCTAAAATTTATGAGCGCAAAAGCGATGAGGCGAAGCGAGTTTTTAGCTAAATTTAATGAGCTAAAAAAGCTGCCTAGCGGGTTTGGTGAATTTAAAAAATTACTCTAAATTTGGAACGTCTTTTGCTTATTATCTCGTAAAATTTAGAGAAAAAGGCAAGAAAATGTTCGCAGGTATCCAAACCTCAAAATCAAAACCGCTCGTAGAAAGCGCACTGGCAAGCAGAAATTTACGCCAGCAGATGATTTCTAGCAACATAGCAAACATCGACACGCCTTTTTACAAAGCCCGCGACATCGCGTTTGAAGCGGCCTTGTCGCAAACGGCGCAAGAAATCTACGGCAAAGACGAAAATAAAATTTTAAAACTCGCGCAAACGGACGGCGCACACTTTCCTCGCGTGGATTTTCCGGCATCAAACGGGACGACGATATTTTTACGCGACGGACATATGGCGCGAAACGACGCAAACACCGTCGATCTGGATGTCGAGACGACGGAGCTTAGCAAAAACGCGATAATGGTAAACGCGCTTGATCGCGCCATGAGGCAAAGCGGCCAGATATTTAAAAACGTGATCGACGCTAGCAGTAAAATTTAAGGATAGATTATGAGTAATTATTTAAGCGACTTTGATATCAGCGGATACGGACTAAGCGCCCAGCGCTTTAGGATGAACGTCATTAGCTCCAACATCGCCAACGCAAATACCGTGCGAACGGCGGAAGGCGGCCCATATAGACGCCGCGAGGTGATATTTAAGGCGGTTGATTTTGATAGCGTACTAAACGACGAAGTGGCGAAAAAACACAACTTGCTCGAATACGAAAATCCGCTAGACGATAAATTCTATACAAAAGACGCAAAACCTGCTATAATGAGCGTCGTAGTTGACAAGATAGTGCGCGACGACAAGGATTTTAAGCTAAAATACGATCCGTCTCACCCCGACGCCGACGCGAGGGGATACGTAGCGTACCCAAATATCAATCCCGTCATCGAAATGGCGGACTTGATCGAAGCCACGCGCGCCTATCAGGCAAACGTTTCGGCATTTCAGTCGGCTAAAACGATCGCTCAAAGCGCGTTAGAATTATTACAAGGTTAAATTTTATGACAAACATAGATAAAATCGGCTCGGTCGCTTCGCCGTTTGAAAAAAAAGAAGCAAATACTCTGCAAAACCAAAAGGGCGAGCTAAATTTCGGCGACGTACTAGATAGCTCGTTAAAAGAGCTAAACGAGATACAAATCAACGCGGACAAAGCCATCGCCGATCTAGCAACGGGCGAGGTAAAAGACCTGCACCAAGCCGCTATCGCTATCGGCAAGGCCGACACGTCGATGAAGCTTATGCTAGAGATCCGCAATAAGGCTCTAAGCGCGTATAAAGAAATCTCAAGAACGCAAATTTAACCCTTGAATCGGCGAAAATCTGAAACTATCGGCCTTTTCCTGCTGATTTTAGGGCTTATCGGTATATTTTTAGCGGTTGTTTTTTATCGCTCGAATATCGAAAGGCGCCTGCCTAAACTTGAAACCAGCGAAGTAAATACCGCTCTTCGCGGCAACATCATAACCAAAGACGGCTTTAGCGTGACCGGATCTCAAAAGCTATACAAAGTCACGCTAGACGTTAGAAATATCGATCCCGATAAAAAAGATTTGTTTATAAGACTCTACTGCATCTATAGCGGCGACGATGAAAAAGCCGTTAGAAAAATCATAGACCAAGCAAAGGGCGCAGTAACGCTATCCTATAAAATCGACGCTAGAGGCGCGGCGTATCTGCAAGAACTATCCAGAAAACTGTACAAAAAGAAAATTTTTATCTCTTACGAAGACCCAACTACGGGCGTAGCCGTGCTGCGCGATATGAATATCGTAGAAAGCGGGGAAAGTAG
>CAUQJU010000255.1:0-3009 GCA_963518005.1 uncultured Campylobacter sp. | reverse complement strand
CTCCGGTTAATAATGGCGACGGAGAGCTAAAACTTGATATCTTACAGCCTGCAACCTCTAAGAATTTTACTGCATCCATCACTACCTCTAGCCAAAAAGATAAACTAACGGTGGCTCACTCGGCCGCAACGGAAACCGAAACCGTTACCGTCTCGGGAGATATGGGTGAAAGCTTGGAAGATACGTATACATATAACGGTACAAACGCGGCAAAGATTACGAAGATCGACTTTAGCGGCTTAAGAAACGTTGAGTCCGGCACCATCAAGACCGATGCGGCAAATAAAAAAATCGTAAGCATAAAAGGTACTGCAGGCAACGATACGATCGATGCTTCTGTTACGCCGTTTGATGCTGCTAACGTAACTATCGAAACCGGCGAGGGTACAAACGAGGTAAAAACCGGAGCGATAACGGTTGCTAAACAAGTCATCACGATAAAAGGCGGTTCGGGTAACGATATCTTTGATGTAAGCGCATCAAAGATACATTCTACTCCTGGCAGCTTTGACGGAAGCAGCGATAATCTAAGATACACCGTTATCGAGAATATAAATGCCGGTGATAAGATCAAAATCGCCAACGGCACCGGATCGACTCAGACTGGTTTACAAAAAGTTACTTTAAACCCTAATGGTAATGCTTATGCTAATTTTGCGGCATTTGCAAAAGAAACCGGTTTGTTTAATTCTGCTACTACCGATAAAAAGGTATATGCATTTTCTTACCAAAACGACACTTATCTATTTTATAACAAAGGTGGAGCGGGTGCGACCGAATTTCAAACAGATGAAAATATAGTGAAATTATCTGGTGTAAATTTGGCTAACCTAGATGCCACGGTTGATACTGATGGAAATATAACTATTAACAGCCTCTAGTCTCTTTTTTCGGTAGAGCTTGGCTCTACCGATTTTTATACCGCTATTTTACTATAGTTGGTATCCATTTTGCGTTTTCTCTTTACAACGCTATAAAATCCGAATTTAGATATTTAATTTTTTAGATGCGGTTTTGCTATGCCAAGAGCCGTTTTTAAATTTATCTTTTCGATCCTTTTGGTTAAATGAACCAATTTGTCTCCTGTTGGCTAAATACGAGTAAATTTTGCCCAAATAAGACAAAATGCCGCCTATCCTAGGCACGCAAAGTTTAGCAAGCGGTCTATAAGGCAAATTTAGCCTGTTCGCGGATATGTTAGATTAAACAAGCTTTGGCAAATTTAGCTCATCAGCTCCTAAAAAGCATAAGGAAACCGCCTTCGCAAAGCCCTGCGACTAATGCAAAAAATAAGGCGACCAGTCAAAAATCTAAAATCAGTCTTTTGCGTTTGCTCTATGTTTCGCCCTATGCCCGTTAAGCTTGATATAGTTTGAGTGCTTGTGTGCCATTAGCTAGGGCTAAATTTAACACACGGCTTTCAAAGCCGGCGGTTTAAAACAAAGCTTGCGTTCTTAAACTTAAGCAAAGCCGGTAAATTACTCTTCTAGGATTTAAAAACGGGCTTTAGCGGGCGATTTTTAGCAAATTTAAAGCAAATGGTTTTTAGCCAGTTGGCGCGCAAATTTAATCCAAATGCGCCGCTAAGTCAAAGCAGTTATTGAGGCTTGCATTTATGTAAATTTAAATCAAAAACGTAAAAACTTACACTTGTTTTGATGGGTGCGATTTTGCGAAGGCTATTTGCTTAAATTTACAAAGCAAAGGTTCAATATTGCCCCGCCTTTACCGCAAGGCGGAGCGCGGCGATGTTGTTTCATCTCGCAGTGGTAATCGGCACAAAATCTTTGCTGCAACAAGATACAAGCGAACAAAACAAATTTAACCGCAATGGCGCGGTTTAATCTCTTGCGACCTTGTTTGCTTAAATTTGTAAAAACCGGATAAATTTAGCCGTTGCCGTGCCTGCATTATTTGCGCACTTTTTGTGCCGCCACGGCGAGATAGCCTCCGGCGATAGTCTTGTAAAGCCGCACTTTTAAATGGTCGCCGACTGCGCATTTAATCCAAAGCTAGGCGTTGCGACCTTTGTAATCTATGCGAAAATCAAAGCGCATTTGCCGCTTTGATTTCGGGGAAGTAGTTTTCTGTGTCTATTTTATGAGCCAAGCTTAAATTTATTCTTGCTTTGATTTTGGCGTTGCGTTTTTACGGTGCGACCATAGAGGGATGAAAGCTAAATTTAGCACTCATCAAACGCTCTTAAACGGCGCAAACAGTACGGCATTAAACCCAAACAGAGCAAAACTAAATCGCGCTGTTACGGAAATTTTGCTTTTAAATCTCCGCTCTTATCCTAGCAAGACTTGCGGCACGTAGCGGCACGCAAGCTGTTTTGCTTTTTAAAGTCTAGGCGATGCTTTTTGGTTTTTAATAAATCCAGCCATTAGGTCATCCGCGCAGCCTTTATAAAACTTGCCACTTGCGCGGTAAAGGCGGCGTTTTACGAGGCGTTGCTTTAAGCGAGCGTAGCGGACGTTTATATAAATGCGACTTCCGAGCTTTTTGGCGCGCGAGAAATATTTTTTCGCTCCGCCTCTTTAAATTCGCCCGTATTTCAAACGGGTGGCGGTTTGGTTATAGCTGCAGCGCGTATGGAGGGTACTAGCCGGTAGGAAACGGCGGCAAAACGGAAAAGAATAGTCTGCCGCGAGTAGTTTGCGCGGCTGGCGCGATAAGACGGCTGCTAAATTTAGACTGCAAAAACGTGCCTAGCCTCTAGCAAGAAACCGAACGGTTTGATGTTTTTGCGGATCAAAAAATTTGTCAGGATGCGCCAAGCCTCGCATCTATAGCAAGCCAAGCTAAATTTACGCTTGCGTCTAATAATCCTTGCAACCAAAGCCGTAGCTACGGCATTTTGGCGCGTTTTATCCGCATAAGCGCGCATGATGATAGCCACCTAAAACCGCGTGTTTGCTAAGCCGGTCTAGGCGGCTATTTTGGATATTAGCTTGCAAATTTATTGCCGATTTCGTTGCCGTAGCGCAAAATTATTCGGCTTAAATT
>CAUQJU010000254.1:0-3018 GCA_963518005.1 uncultured Campylobacter sp. | reverse complement strand
ATCCGGACTTACTTCAAAACTTCGGCCGTCGCAGAGTGTATGGCTTTCCTTTCGGATGTCACAAAAATTTACGCTTTCATTTTTTTTGTCAAAATAAAACATTCTGCCGCCGCAACAAACGTCTAAAATGGGCTTCATAATATTTGCTTCCTTATCTCGTCAAGCCTTAGCTTTTCTTGAAAATCGACCTTTATCGTATCGCGAAAATCTGCCAAAATAGCTATATATTTATCTTCTGTTATCGACATCTCTGTTTTGATTATGTCGTTAAATTTGCGTAAGTACTTTGTCCTGTTTTTATCGTCGATCAAAAAATTAAACTCTTCGTCATTAAGTAGCTTCTTTAAATTTTCTATAAGTTCTTTATTCGCCTTTTCTGTTTGCTTGGAGCTATAAAATATACAAAATAAGCCTATCGGTATAAATATGGATATTATATACCAGCTGTGTTGATCAAGCCAGCCCAAAATTTCTTTTATCGTCTCTATCGTCATTTTATCTCCTGTCGGTCGTTCTCTTTATCCAAAAATTCAAACTGCTTCATAAATGTATCGGCGCTCTCTACAACCCTCATAGTGGCGCGAATACCGCAGCACTCGCATGGCAATGTCTCAAGCGTTTTCGTTAATCCGCTACTTTTTACGACAAAAATCGTGCCCGGCTTAAAAGTGGCAAGCTGGGTGGATGTCTCAAATTTGCTTCTTACGAGGCAACCGATCCAATCGGAAACCTTTTTGGGCGGCGCTATAACGCGATCGCTGACTTTAAATTTGAGTTCCGGTTTTGGCGTCCTTATTCTTCCGGCTATTATTGTTTCCTTGTCTATCATTTTTTATCCCCTTTTTTAACTTTGATTTGGTTGCCTACTATGCGCAGGTCTTTTTCCTCGTTCAGTTCATTAAAGCATTCTTTGCATAAGTGGTCGTATTCGTTCATGCCCGTGTATTCCTTGACATCTTTTCCGAATTCGTAAATTTTGACGTCATTCTCGCTTCGTGCGCCGCAGCTATCGCATACGTATATGATGCTCATTTTTCACCCTTTTAAAAATATCTCTTCGCATAAATTCTTGATTTCCTGCTCCGCCTTGTTGCCGTCGTTCATCTCGACTACGCCGTAGCCTAGTTGCGTAGCTATTTTGTAGCGCTCGCGCTCAAATATGATCGTGCCCGCTAACCTTATGTAATCCTCTTGGAGCTCCTCGATGAATGCTTTCAGGCTGTCTATCTTTTTGTATAAAAACGGATTGGTCGAGGCTCTGTTGATCACGATATAGGCTTGCAGTTTTTCGTTTTGCTCTTTGGCCATTTTTACGATATTGACCATTTTATCTAGGACGCTTACGTCAAACTGGCTCGGAATGGTCGGGATTATAACTATATCGCTCAGCGCGATGGCTATTCGCATCTCTCTGCTATCTCGGCCGCCCGTGTCTACGACCATGTCTTTGTCGCGATCTACGCTTTGCAAAAATTCTTTTAAATTTTCGCCGTATTTGTAAGCAAAATCAAATGCCTTTGAATGCCCCTCTTCGTTTCTTATGTTTAGAAACGTGGCGATCGACTTTTGCGGGTCGGTATCCAGCAGCAAAAGCGGCTCGCCTTTTACTATGCCTTGATTTATGGCTATGTTCGTGGCAAGCGTACTTTTCCCGCTGCCGCCTTTTTCATTGCAGATCGATACTATCATCATCTCTCCTTTGCGTAAAAATTTAAAATGATTATATCGCCTTGAACTTAATAAATAATAAAATGTATATTATTAAAATAATATCTTATAAAATATAATAAAAAATATAAGATATATTTTAAATAAAATTACATAAAAATAGCAATAAGATTTTATAAATTTTTACTCTTTTCTAGTCGATAGTAAGAAGTGCATTTTTATGATAAAATAAAGCATTGCGTTAAATGCGATGTAGCAGATTGCGGCTAGCGTTATAAAGAACGCGTCCGCGTTTAGGATTGTTTCCACCTTATTGGGTAGTTTTAAGAAATATAAAACTGCATTCGTGCCAAAGCCTAGCAAATTTATGGCTAAAAATACCCACATAAATCGCTTGGCGGGGCTGTTAAATAGTTCTGTTTTCTTTGACTTCTTCATGATTTTAATAAATTTGCTCCCTAAATTTGATTTATTAGCCTAGTTCTCGGTTTAAGGCCGTTGATTCGCTGAATTATTATCCTGGTAAATAGTTCTTGCCCGTTTAGGACGGCCGATTTCGTGTTGCTTTGGGCATAGTCTTGTTTGACTAGCTCGGGGTATTTTTCCTTGATCTCAAAATCGCAGCCTAATATATGAAACTGCGCAGGGTTGTGTCGTAAAAAGAATGTAAGGGGCACGCCGATTATGCCATCATAGTCGATTGGTATGTTTTTATAATTGGTCACTTCTATGATTTTGTAGTTATCGTATTCCGGATATTCGTGCTCATTGCCTTTATATTTCTTCATTAGTCTTACGCCGGTTTGATGCTTTGTGCTTTTTAAATTCGTAAACCACGATACGTTGCTAAATCGCTTTTTGCTGCCGTCCGGGCGAGTAAAAATATTTACTTGGTGATTTCCTAGCCAAATTTGGTTATTTTTGTATAGCTCAAATATCTTTTTATAGGTAATCGAATACGTTCCGCCTACGATTAAAAATTTCTTTTGACCGCTTTGGGCTATATCTATAAGCTCTCTAAAAAGGGAGAAGGGCGGATTGGTTACGACGATGTCGGCCTGCGCGATTATCTCCTTTACTTCGTCGCTGCGAAAGTCGCCCCGACCGCGCAACTGTGTTTCGCTCATGCCGTCACTCGTGATCTCTATTTTCGTGCCTTTCGAGTTTAGCTCGTTGATGTTAAACGTCGTCGTAATCAGCTTTTTTAGCTCCAAAGTTTTAAAATTTAAGGCGAAATACCTATAAAAGTTGCTATTTTTGCCGTCATTGCACGGGCAGACCACGATTTTGTCTTTAAAGTGCGCTTTGTAATCTTGCAGCTCTTCTCTGATTTCGTCAAAGCTAGTATAA
>CAUQJU010000253.1:0-3023 GCA_963518005.1 uncultured Campylobacter sp. | reverse complement strand
GTATGTGTTTAATAAGAAATTCGAAAAGGAAATAGATGATAGGGAGAGGGAGAGACGGGAATTAAGTCAAGAATTGGGCGATAAAATAAGGTCAAATCCTAGAAAAATAAAAAATGGAAATGAGTATATTATAATATATGATATCGATATGACGCCAGTCGATCAAAAATTCCCCCAAACCCTCTCCAACGGTAAAAAATACTACACAAGCACTAGATCTTATGAGCAAGATTATAAAAAGGCCGTTAATGTTTCTAAAAAATATATAAACGAGGTCATAAATTTCATAGGACAAGAAGATTATAATAAATTTAAACCCTCTATAGACATAGGATACTTCTACGTGGATAATGACGAAATAGTGCCTATAGAGCTTTCTGCAACATACAGCTATCAAGGAACTAAATTCGGTTTCTTCGGAGACGAAGGAAGAGGATTTTCTTTATCAAGGGATGAAATATATACCGTAAAAGGCGGAAACAGGTTTTACTTAGAAGATACGGAAAAAAGATAATACCATGAGCGAAATTTCAACCAAAGACCTAATATCTAAATTTGTATAGTTTGCCCCATAATATCCCTTAATTTAAAATATTTGGCTCTATTTAACTTAAGTCCACACAAAATAGTAGTAAGTTACGACTGGGGTTATGGTCATACAAGTAACAAGCGCAGTGAAGTTAAAAATAAGTAAATTTTCAGGCGGGATTCGTCTTGTAAGCCCACCTGATTATGAGCTACCTATAGCACATCCGCTTTGCTCGCTTTAAAATGATTGTTATTGCGTCTTAAAAGGTTGCGAGTGAAGCGAATAGAGTTTAGATATTAATAGTAAAAGCATGAAAAAGCTTTATTGTATTCTACTAAATATGATAAGGGAGAATCTAATCAGCTTATATTAAGCCTTTAAATTTTAATTCTAATTTGAAAGTCAAATTTGACGTCATGGTATTTTAATAAAGCCGTAATTTTAACGCCTGCACTGCGATAGTATAAAATTTAAATCAAAACCCAAAACGATGAAAATTTGAAATTATAAAAAGCCATCTTAAGGCAAATTTTAAAATACAAAAAGTAAAATCAAAGTTTATTAAAACGTAAATTCGGCTTGAAAATGCCGTCAAATTTGCAACACCAAAATAAAAAACGAAAGAAGTAAAATGAAAAAAACCATACTTTTTGACCTCGACGGTACGCTCATCGACTCGACGCCTGCGATCCTTGACGGATTTGGCGCGGCATTTCGCGCTCACGGACAGTCTGCTCCAAAGCCCGAGGCGGTCAAGACCCTAGTCGGTCATCCCCTTGACGTCATGTTTGCCGGACTTGGCGCGCCGACGCAGCTCGTGCCTGATTATATCGCCGCGTATAAGGCGCGTTACGAGCAGATTTTTTTGGAGCAAACGTCTTTGCTCGAGGGCGCGGCGGGTGCGTTGGCGCTTGCTAGCGAGGTCGCGGACGTGGGCGTCGTGACGACGAAAACGTCGAAATTTTCGTTCATTTTACTTGAACACTTGGGCGTTATGAAGTTTATCAAAACCGTGATCGGCAGAGACGACGTCGTAAATCCAAAGCCCGATCCCGAGCCTATAAACAAGGCTCTTGAGCGCCTAGGTAAAACAAGCGCGCAAGATAAGGCGAGCGCCTTTATGATCGGCGATACGACGATGGATCTAGAGGCAGCGAAGGGTGCCGGGATCGCCGGCGTCGGGCTAGTTTGCGGCTACGGCAAGGAGGCTGATTTGCGCGAGCATTCAAATTTGATCTTTAAAAACGCATTTGAGGCGGTTAAATTTATAGCGTAGAGGTGATTTTGGCCGATAAATTTAGATTTTAGAGCGATCAAAAACCTATATTAGCTCGATAAACGGCTATTTTTAGCATTCGATTGAGTTGGCGAATTTAACCGTATATAAAGCGTAGCGACAAGTACGGCAAGCCAAATTTAAATCAAATTCGTCGCAAGAACCAGGGTAAAGAGGCAAATTTGGCTTACCGATGCGCTCCCTTTTTTCAAGGGACTCAAGCGCATCGTTTGCATTAAGATAAACGCCGTAAAAACTCGCTTCCATGATTTTTACTAGCTCGTCGTTGCACGTGCGGCCGTAAAGTAGGGAGTGGCGTCCGTGGCTGAGATTACCAGTATGTGGCCGGTAGCGGCTTATTTTCTGCCGAGCCGTCTTTAGAAGTAGCCTTAAGCCTTCTTAAGCCTTCTGAGTGATGGTTATGAAACCACGTCGCGAGATTGCGATGATAGACGGCTGTTCTCTTGTGCTAGCTTACCGCAAATTTTGCTTTGTTTGCGATTTTTCATTCGCCGCAGCATAAAAGCATAAGACGAAAATCGCGGTAGGCAAGGGTAAAACCTTTCGCTCAAATTTGCCGTTAAATTCGAACGGTTTTTAAAATCGGCCGCCAGGTCAAATTTAGGGCCTTAGATTATTAAATTTGAGCTTTTTTGAAAATGTAACTTAGCTGATTAATTAGATATTTTGGAAACTAGCTCTATAATAAAAGATTTTTAAAAATCATAAGAAAATTTAAGGCGGAAAAATGGCTAAAATAATGAAAACTATGGACGGAAACGAGGCTGCGGCGCACGCGGCTTACGCATTTACGGAGGTTGCGGGCATCTACCCGATCACTCCTAGCTCGCCGATGGCTGACTACACCGATATGTGGGCGGCTCAGGGCAAGAAAAATCTATTCGGCATGCCGGTTAAAGTCGTCGAAATGCAAAGCGAGGGCGGGGCTGCGGGCACCGTGCACGGCTCGCTGCAAGTAGGCGCGCTAACCACCACATACACGGCTTCGCAAGGACTACTTTTAAAAATTCCAAATATGTATAAGATAGCAGGACAGCTCCTCCCTGGCGTCATCCACGTCTCAGCTCGCTCGTTAGCAGCACAGGCTCTATCTATCTTTGGCGACCACCAAGACATCTATGCCTGTCGTCAAACTGGCTGTGCGAGGCAGGCAAGCAGCTCCGTGCACGAGGTCATGGATCTCGCGGGCGTTGCGCA
>CAUQJU010000252.1:0-3024 GCA_963518005.1 uncultured Campylobacter sp. | reverse complement strand
CAAAGATAGAAGTTTGCAAAATATAGATGTTACTAAACTACTCATATATATACTCGTCTTTATTAGCGCTTGCCTCATTATGATTTTTGGTTTTTTGGTTCCGAATATCCAAGAATACAAGCGGATAAAATACGATAACCGAGTGCAAAGCACCGCCTCAACGCAGATAAATCAGGTTTATAACGGCAAGCAAGAGGCGCTAGACAAACTAAAATCGGATAACAAAGCGGCGTTGGATGCTTTTGAAAATAAATTTGACGAGGGTAAATTCGTAACATTCGTATCGCAGTATCTAGACTCGGTAGTGTCTAAAAATAGCAATATATCTCAAAACGAGCCGTTTTTGATAAACGAGCTAAAGATAACCGCGACGATAAAAACTCCGTCCAGACTTTACGACTTTATAGACGCATTACGGAGCTATGAAAACGTCGTCAAAATAGACTTTCCTATCGAAATGCAAAAAGACGGCGACAAGATAAGCGCAGCATTTAACGTCAAAATCTACGGCTTAAGATAAATCAAACCCGACTTTATTATTTCTCGCTAAAATCTCTTTAAAATATCTAGAGCAAGGATAAAAAATGATTAAATTTAATAATGCCGCCATCGCCTCGGCGACGGCTATTTTAAGGGATTATCTTAACGGAGCGGCAAATTTTTTCGCCTCAAGAAAAGCTGCAAAATCGGAGCTAACGAAACTCACGCCGACAGATTTTAAAAACGTGCGTGCAAATTTGCTAAATTTAGGCTTTAAGAGCGAGTTTATCGACGAAAATGCCGCCGAGCTATCAGAAATCCTGCGCGGTATCCTAACTGCCGAGCACCCGCAGCTGCCAAAAGACCACCCCGTAGCTACCTACATCGGCGAAAACGACGCCGCGCGCGAACTAATAGCAAAGGCAAAAGAGCTGCTAAAAAAGAAATTTATCAAAAACGAGTGGCTTGAAATTTACGACAAACTGGGCGGCTTTAACAGGACGCACTTTGCCAGAAAACAGCACCAACTCTACTCGATGCTCGAAAACAAGGGCTTTGACCGCCCGTCGCGCTTTATGTGGAGCTTTGATAATAAGGTCCGCGACGGTATCGCCGCAGCGCGCGAGCTGCTAGAGGAAGGCAAGGCTGACGAGTTTATCGCAGCTCAGCACGAGATCTACGAAAATCTACTCGACCTGCTCGGACGCGAAGAAGCAGCGCTCTATCCGACGTCGCTGGAGCTAATTAGCGAAGATGAGTTTCGCGCGATGAGACGAGGAGATGACGAGATAGGGTATTTTCTCATCGAAAAGCCGAGCGAATTTTATCCGTTAAATTTAGACTCCGGCGGCGACTCGAAGTCAAATTTAAAGGACGCAAATTTGCAAAGCGAGCCGAATTTAAGCGCCATAAATTTGCAAAACGGCGACCTAAACGAAGCGGTTTTAAATCCGAATTTCCTCAAAGAGCTGTCAAATTTGATGAGCAAATACGGACTAAATCCAAACGCAAGCAGCGATAAAAACGCAGTTTTTGACGTCGCTACGGGCAAGCTCACGCTAGAGCAAATCAACCTCATTTATAAGCACATGCCAGTCGATCTCTCCTTCGTCGACGAAAACGAGATCGTGAAATTTTACACCGACACCAAGCACCGCGTATTTCCGCGAAGTGCCGGCGTCATCGGGCGCGACGTGAAAAACTGCCACCCACGCGAAAGCGTAGCTAGCGTGCTAGAGATCATCGACGCCTTTCGCAAGGGCGAGCGTGACGAGATCGACTTTTGGCTGGAGCTTCACGGCAAATTTATCTACATCTACTACGCCGCCGTGCGCGACGAAAACGGGGTATTTAAGGGGGTGCTAGAGATGATGCAAGACGTCACGCGCATCCGCAGCCTAGAGGGCAGACGCACGCTGGTGACATGGGACGATCTAAAGAAAAAGTACGGGGAGTAGCAAGGCGTCGCTTCGAGATTTTCGTCTATTTAATTTTGCAACCCCCTCGCATAAAACGTCGATCGTTTTAGTCCGTATTAAAAATAGCTTAGGCAGGTTAAAGACGCCTTACCGCCGACCGATATCTGCCGCTCTTTGCTTAAAAATCGCTGCGCGAGCTTTCTTTTTTCTCGCGTCCGAGGCGAATTTCGCGTCGCTTTTTATCGTTTGCGGCTAGCGCATTGCCCGCAAAAAAGCCGCGACAAACTCGGCGAAAGTTAAATTAACCTGATTTCGTATGCTTAAATTTGCGCTTTAGAGATTACGTTTAGGACGCTAAATTTAAAGATTTCGGACGCGGCGTTTTTGGTTCTCTAGAAAAGGGCTTTGCGCTTGAGCCGCGATGCGACGCCGGCGGTTTTACGCTCAAATTCGCCCCGTATATTAAACCCGCTACGACGGACGAATTTAAAAATAGCGTAAATTTAACGCGCTAAAAACAAAACGCCTCAGCCAAATCGTACCTAAAATGTTGCTTGAGCTAGCGAAATTAAAACATTAGCTTTTTGCGGCAAACCGTCTAGCCGCGCTTAACCACGTACCGCCGTGCGCGCTTTTAGTCACGAAAAACGACTATAAATATCGCTCATGCCGCCGCCAAATCGCGCCAATACGTCACATTCGGCGCGCCAGAGCAGACCAACTCGGCAAAAACCGCGCTAGGAATTTTGCTTTGGCGACGAGAGCCGTGCGAAAAGACGCGGCATATTCTCGCCGCTTGCATTATTTGCAGATATTTTCAAAATAGCCGTAATTTCGAGCCCTTGAAAAATAGGCGTCAGCTCGTTTAGTATCGGCTCGAAACGAAATTGCGCCGTCTTTTTTCGCAGCACTATCGCAAATAGCAAGCTAAGCAAATACGCAAGAAAGCTCGCTAAATAGCGCAAGATCCACGCCCTGGGCAAATAAAAATCCGCGGTTTATCGGCGGGATGGCGAGCCGTCTGCACGCTTCTTTAAATTTCTTTTCCATCGCAGGCTTAACGTAAGGCGTTACAAAGATAAATCTTTTGCCCACTCCGACTGCCACCTTGCCGCCTAGCACGCAG
>CAUQJU010000251.1:0-3024 GCA_963518005.1 uncultured Campylobacter sp. | reverse complement strand
CGTGTCCTCTGATACCGGCCGTTTGGCGCGATAGGATCGCGGTGGGGACGTATTTTAGGCTAGCAGCGCGCATTAGCTCGCCAAAGCCTGGCATCATCTTTTCACATACGGCCTCGGTCGCCTCGGGCGTCACGTCGCGAGGAGCCGGTCCCGTGCCGCCCGTAGTTAGCACTAGATCGCAGCCTAGCACGTCTATCATGTGTTTTAGGCGCTCTTTTATAAGCTCGATCTCATCAGGAATCACTTCGTAAAAATACTCGCGCTCGCTCGTTATCCAGCCATCCAAAGCCTCTTTTATCGCCGCGCCCGATAGATCGTCATATTTACCCTCGCTAGCGCGGTCGCTCAGCGTCAAAATTCCGATTTTCGCTTTCATTTTTTCTCCTTAAATTTAGTTGTAATACTCTTTAATAATTTTGCCCAGCGCGTCTTTGTCGATACTCTCAAAAATCTCGATATGCTCGCTGATGCGCTCTAACTGAGTTTTCATGCCTGTTAAAAACGTTCCGACCTCGGCGTATGCCTCTTGTAGTAGCTCCTCGGCATCTGCAGCATTTGGTATCAAAGCGCGCCCCATACCGTACTCAAAGACCATATTTTGCGCTATCTCGCGAGCTTTTTGGATGTCGGCGCCCGAGTTTGAAAAGGTATCGTCTTTGACCATCTTTAGCGCGCTCATACCCGCCAAACAGACCTTGATGCGAGCAAACATCTGCGAGCGCGACTCTATCTCTCGCTCAGGACGCATAAACTGCTCCTCGACGAGCGAAATTTTTTCAAATTCTATCCCGAACCAATACGCCGCCAAGGCCTTTGCGCCCTGATAGAGCGCCTGAATGCGCTTTTCCTCGTCGTTGTAGCTTAAAATCCTCTTTTTTCCGAGCAGGACTTTGTTTAAAACGCTTTCAAAATCGCTAAATTCCATTATCTCGACGCCGCGTCTTAGCGCATTTATTGCGGCTTCATTTACCAGCGTAGAAAGCGCCGCCCCGCTAAAGCCGACGCTAATGCGCGCCACGTCTTGCGCATCTACGCTCGTGTTTTTGTCTTTTAGATAGGATTTTAAAATCTCGACCCTATCGGCAAAATCAGGCATCGAAAGAAAAATACGTCTATCAAATCGCCCAGAGCGTAGCAACGCCTCGTCTATCATCTCGATGCGGTTAGTTGCGGCGATCACGATGACGCCCGAGTTATCCTCAAAGCCGTCCATTTCGGTCAATAGCTGATTTAGCGTAGCCTCGCGCTCGTCGTTTCGGTTGCCGCCGCGTACCTTGCCCACTGCGTCGATCTCGTCGATAAATATGATAGAGGGCGCATAGGCTTTAGCCTTTAAAAACAGCTCATGCACGCGTTTTGCGCCCATACCGACGTAAATTTGCACGAAACTCGCGCCGCTTTGGTAAAAAAACGGCACTCCCGCCTCGCCCGCGACGGCCTTTGCTACTAGCGTTTTACCGACTCCGGGAGGCCCGACCATCAGCACGCCTTTTGGCATTTTGATACCGAATTTTTTATATTTTACGGGATCTTTTAGAAAATCCACTATTTCGCCGAGCTCAAATTTGACGTCCTTTATACCCGCTACGTCGCTAAATTTGACGTTTGAGATAGCAGGCTGCACGGAGCTAGCCGCGATATTTTCATACTCATAGACGTTTGCTTTTTGATTTTCGCTTTGAGCGGCGAGTCTTTGCTTTTTAAACCTCGCATAAATAGCAAGCCCCGCAAAACAGATAGCAAGCAGCGCTAAAACGGCCAAAATTTCATCCAGCACGGGCGTGTCTTTTTTTATATCTACGGGCGCTTTTTGCATGAGTTTTCGCACGTCTACGCCGTCTTTTACGATGAGGTATTTACGCCCTCCCTTGGTCGTTAGCTCGATCTGGCCGCCGTCTATCGTCGCGCTCTCGATCATACCGCCCTCTAGTAGCTTTTCGTAGCTTTCATACATTATATTTTTGGGTTGGCTTCTGCCGACGGCGATAGCTAGCAAGATCGCTAAAAGTACTGTTAGGATGAGGATTATCTTTTGTTTATTTAGCTTAAATTTGCGCATAATCTCCCTCGCTTTTAACTTCAAATTTATCTATGACCGCCCACTCTTTTAAAATTTGCTTATCCGTTTTGATTTTTACTTTGTTGTAAAATTGATCAAAGCCTTCGTAAAATTCGCCGTTTAGCTGTTCGACCAGAACGTTTAGGCTCCCGCCTTTTTTAGCGTGCTCTTGTCTAAATTTAAAATTATTTTCCGCTACGATTTGCTTTAAAACCTTAAGCCTAGCCTTCGCCACGTCGCCGCTAACGTCCGTTTTCATATCCGCCGAGTGCGTGCCGGTTCTCGGTGAATACGCAAAGCAGTGCAAATGCGTGAGCGGAAATTTTTTAAAATTTTCTAGCGCCTCGCTCCAGATTTCCTCGCTCTCGCCCGGATGCCCCACGATATAGTCGGTTCCTAGCGCAAAACCCATCTGGCTAAGCTCCAAAAATAGCTCCAAATCTCTAAAGGCCTGATTTCGCCGCCTCATGATGCGTAGCATCGCCTCGCTCGTGTGCTGAAGCGCGATATGCAGATGCCGCTCTAGCCAGCTCTCTTTTAAAATCTCGCGAAAGCTCTCGTCTATCTGGCTAGGCTCTATGCTGCCTAGCCTTATGCGCTTTATGCCGCCTATTTTACCGAGCCTACCTAGCAAGCAGCCTAGACTCGAGCCCGTATCCTTGCCGTAGCTGCCGATGTTCGTGCCCGTTAGCACTAGCTCATTGTAGCCGTTATAGGCTAAAATTTTAGCCTCGCGCAAGATCGCTTCCTCGTCCATGCTACGCGCCTTGCCGCGAACGGCGGGGATGATGCAGTAACTGCAGGCAAAGTCGCAGCCCTCTTGGATCTTGATAAAGGCTTTGGTGTGATTTTCGTAGTTCGTTACGATATTTTTGTCGATACTTTTTAAATTTCCCAGCTCGAAAAACGGATCTTGAGACTTTAGCAGCGCGTTTATATCTTCTTTTTTACTCGCGCCTATCACG
>CAUQJU010000250.1:0-3040 GCA_963518005.1 uncultured Campylobacter sp. | reverse complement strand
GCTCGACGGCCGCCAAACGCTGCAAATCGCACGCCGCGACCAAAACTTTTTTCTTTCTAAGTTTTAGATAATTAGCTAGCTTTATCGTCGTAGTGGTTTTTCCGCTACCTTGTAAGCCAGCCATTAGCACGATTGTAGGAGCTACGGGCGCAAAGACAAAGCCCTGGTTGCCCGGCGCGGTTAAAACCTTCGTCAAATTTGACTTTATAGCGTCTAAAAACTGCTTTTGGCCTATCCCGCTTTGCTTTAGATCAGCCTCTATGAGGGCTAGCAACTCTTTAGTAACTTTGTGATGAACGTCGGCTTTTAGTAGTGCTTTTTTAAGCACGTCAAGCGCGTTATTTAGCGCTTTTTCATCGTCTACGAAACGAATTTTGCTAACGGCTAAGCGAAACGACTCGCTGATTTGTTCAAACACATTCTACCTTTTATTTACATTTATAGTTAAAGCGCGTATTTTATTAAATTTAAGCTTTATCGCTCTTTAAATCTCAAAATTTCTTGAAATTTCAAAACCGAGCCTGTTAAAATCACTGCTCAAATTTGACCTAAATTTATATCCTAAAAGCTCGATTTTATAAGCGTGCAGATACATTCTTGCGGATTTATTTTTAGCGTATTTTTCATCGCCGACGATTCCGTATCCTGCGTGATTTAGATGCACTCTGATTTGGTGCGTTCTGCCGGTTTTTATCTCGACTTTTACGAGGCTTTTTTTGCCTGCGACCATAACCGGCGTCACGTGCGAAAACGCCTCTTTGCCGTTTGGCGAGATCTTAGAAAACGCTCCGCCTTTGTTTTTTAGCGTGATTATTGGTTCGTTTACGCTAAATTCCTCGCTCACGATACCCTTGACCGCCGCGACGTACTCTTTTTTTACGCGGCAGTTTTTAAACTCCTCGATCGCTTTTTTTTGAAATTCCTCGTTTTTCACGAGCAAAAGCACGCCGCTAGTTTCCTTATCGAGCCTGTGAAGCAGAGGAAATTTATAAGTTTCGCTCACTTTTTCCGAGGTTAAAAATGCCGGTTTATCAACCGCGATCAGGTTTTCATCCTCAAAAATCACGCTTGGGCGCGGCAGCTTTTGCACGTTAAATTTAGTCGCCGCGCTCATCATCGCGCGCGCCACGGCGATCCTCTGTCCTTTGGCGCTAACCAGCCCCGCGTCGATCAGTTCCTTTGCCTCATTGTTTGATATGCCTTCCTGGATCGCCAGCAGTTTATAGGCTTTTTCTTCTTTCATAAATTTTCCTCAATATCTTTTAAAATCTCGCTTGCATCGCCTTTGGCGACTATTTTTGCCTTTGGTAAATTTTGCTTTAAAAGCGAATTTATCTCGCTCGCTTTTGCAAATTTTATGCCGTCCACCGCGCTATACAAGGCTTTTTGGTTAAATATAAACTCCCCGCTTATCACGGCGTTTTCAAACTGCGCCGCCTCAATCGGATTGTGTCCGCCTATGTTTGGCACGAAGCTACCGCCAAGCACGACGACGTCGCTAAATTTATAAATATTTACCAGCTCGCCCATCGCATCGACCAGCACGCACTGTGCGTCAAAGTTTTTCGTTTCGCTAAATTTAGCAAAACTAAGTCCATTTTTTACGGCAAATTTAACCAAAATCTCGCCCGCCTCGCAAAATCTCTCAGGATGACGCGGCACTAAAATCAGCTTATCGTTTGCGCTCAAATTTAACTCTCGCAAGATCAGCTCCTCTTCGCCCGCATGAGTGCTTGCTAGCACAATCACGCGCTCTTTTGGTTTGGCGTAAATTTTACTCGGGCTTGGCAAAAAGGCTGATTTTATATTGCCGCTAACGACGATATTTTTAGCGCCGAGCCGCTCTAGACGCTGTTTATCCAGATCGCTTTGGGCGTAAATTTTATCTATAAATTTAAACAAATACGCATAAAAAAAGCCAAATTTTAGATAGCTTTTGTAGCTCCTGTCAGAAATCCTAGCGTTTATCAAAATGATACGCGAGCTTTTAAATTTAGCCCAAAAAACAAGCCCCAGCCAAAGCTCAGCCTCAAAAATAACCGTTATTTTAGCGGGCTTTAGCCAAAACGGTAAAAATATCTCAAACGGCAAAAAGCGCGTATTTGGCGTGATTTTTTTCGCCTCGTCAAACCCCGTTTTGGTTACGACCGAGACTGCGGCCGCGTCTTTAAATCTACTAACTAGCGGCGCGATAGAACGCACCTCGCCGAAACTGCACGCGTGAAAATGCACGCGCGAGGTGTCAAATTTGGGATTTTTAAACAAAAAAAATCTAGCGGGGATCGAGGCTCTGTACTTTTTATTAAAAGCTAAAAACGCGAGCGGTAAAGCCCCCAAGGCAAATGCCGCGAGGACTAAAACGTAATAAATTATTATCAAATTTAAAGGCTAGTTCGCCGCTTCTTTGTATAAAATTCGGCCGCAGTGAGGGCATGTCACGATGTCTTCGCCCTTTATAACGGCAGAATAAGTCTTGTCGTTTATTTGCATAAAGCAGCCGTAGCAGGCCTGCTTTTTGACCGGTACGACGGCGGTGTTGTGCGCCCATTTGCGGATTTTTTCGTAAAAGGTTAAGATTTTTTGATTCATCTCGCCGACTAGTTTATTTTTCTTAGCGTATATTTCGTCTCTTTGTTGCTCGATAGCGCCGACCTCGGCCGAGATTTCGCTCTCGATTTTTGTCAAATTTTCGCCAAGTTCCGCAGCCTTTGCCTCAAGCTCGCTTTTTAGCGCATTTTTGCTATCTATGATTTTTTCTAGTCTTTCAACCTCTTCGTTTGCAGCCTCTAGCTGTTCTTTAGCTAGCTCGTCTTCTAGTTGAAGCGCTTTTATCTCTTTTTCGGTTTTTGCAGCGCCGCTCTTTTTAGCGACGTCTTTTATTTTCGCGCTAAATTCGGCTATGTGCGCGTTGGTTTGAGATTTTTGATTTTTTAGCTCGGTCACGCTCGTAGCCGCTTCCTCGATCTGCGCTAAAATCGCCGCCTGCTCGTCCCTGGTCGCTTTTAAAACGCTTTGAACCTTCTCAAGGCGCGGAGTAAAA
>CAUQJU010000249.1:0-3045 GCA_963518005.1 uncultured Campylobacter sp. | reverse complement strand
CGTTGCGCTCGTGGCTGCCGATACTAAGTAGCAGCGTCGAGGAGCTAAAGGAGACGCTTGAGCCGTTTTTGGCGGATAATCCGTTTGCAAGCGTGCAGCAGCGAAATTTGAGCGAGCTACCCAGCGCCGCGCCATCTAAAAAAGATAAAAATTTCTTCAAAGAAATATCAAAAAACAGCGTAACCGATAGTATCGAAAGCTTTAGCGTGGCTAAAACGGGGCTTTACGACAAGCTAATCGAGCAGATAGATAAGCCCCTTTTCCCAACCGAAAAGTCCCAAAAAATCGCGATGAAAATCATCGAGTGCATAAACGAGGAGGGCTACTACGAGCCTGAAGTCTTTGACGAATTTAGCGAGGCGGAGATCGAGTCGGTGCGAAAGCGCTTTGCCTACCTCGAGCCCGCGGGCATCGGCGCAAAGGACTACAAGGAGAGCTTTTTGTTTCAGCTTGAGGAGCTAAATTTGGATGAGAAGCTCTTTGAAAGCGCTAAAAAGCTTGCGCTAAATTTCGAAAACCTCTCCCAAATGCGCAAAATCCACCTCTATAACGAAGCGCTCGCCGTCATCAAGAGGCTAAAAAACCCGCCCGCGATCGAGTATATGAGCGAGGCTGCGGCGATCATCCCAGACATCGTCATAGACACGAGCTCGGGCGGTATCGAGGTGAGGATCAACGACGACTTTTACCCAGAGATCGTCATCGACGTCGAGGGACTAGACGAAAAAGAGAGCTTCGTCGCCTCGCGCGTAAAAGAGGCAAAAGACCTCATAGATGCGCTTGATATGCGAAAAGCCACGCTGAGAAAGATTGCCCTCATGTTAGTGGAGTATCAGTATGATTACTTTTTCGGCGGCGACATCAAGCCTATGCGCCTAAAGGACATCGCCGAGGATCTGGGGCGAAACCCGTCGACCATCTCGCGCGGCATCTCAAACAAATACCTCGAATGCTCGCGCGGGCTGGTGCCTATAAAGAGCTTTTTCTCCGCTGCAATCGACGAGGACGTCTCAAACAAGGCCATCAAGGACTTCGTGGCAAATCTCGTCCGAAACGAAAATCCCGCCAAGCCGCTTAGCGATCTAAAAATTTTGGAGTTTATAAAGAAAGAATTTAACGTCGAGGTCGTCCGCCGCACGATAACCAAGTACCGCCTTGCGCTAAATATCGGCAGCTCCAGCGAGCGTAAAAAGACCTACCTGTTGCAATCGGGTAAGTAAAATTTGACGCTTGGAGCGGAGTAAATTTGCCAAGCGCGACGTAAATTTGAGCGTAAATTTTAAATTTAAGCCGGGGTTTGGCGGGGCCAGTATCGTATTTCTCTTGATTTTTAAGTCTTGAAAATTTAAAATATCCATATGAAGCGCATATTTTTTATTCTTTTTGTCCTATTTTTAGGCATTGCGAGTACTTATTTGATTGAGGGCATCGCTCCCGGCATTGACAACATCATGGGTGGTTTATTTTTCGGTTTGATTTTGGCTATACCGATTTTTTGGTTATTTCGCTGTTTAAGGCTTATTCCTTGCGATCAAAATATTGAAATAACGCCTATAGATATATTTTTCGACGATAGCAACGGCGATAGTTACTTTTACGTTTTTAATCTTACTATTTCTTTGATTTTGATGTTATTTATAGGCCCCTATGTATTAATTATGGCTATAGTTTGCGTGATTTTTCAGGGCACTATTAAACGGTTATTAAATTATATTTTTTATGCTAAAGTCTAAATTTAAATCTTATTCCGCCGCTCACGATTCTAGCTCCTTAAAATAGGGCTTCAGACTCTCGTATGCGTTTTGGATACGCTGAAACTGCGTTTTGCACTCGTCCAAAAGCTCCGGGCTAAGCGCGGCGTGAAAGTCTGGGTGATAGGCTTTAACTAGCTCTAGGTAACGGTTTCGCACCTCCTCAAAGCTATCGTTTTTATCGCACCCAAGCACGGTAAAATGATCCTCGAAAAGGCTAGCCAGCGCGGCAAATTTGGCTTCGTTTTTCTTAGCGCAGATTTTGATGCGTTTTTTAAATTTTTCAAATTCCTCTTCGTTGTAGTTAAAGATGATTGAAAATTTCATATATTCGCTTTTGTTAAACAGCTCCTCTAGACGCTCGCACTCGCCCAAATTTGCGATATTTATGGCGATTTGACCCTCGGCGGATAAAATTTGCTTTGACTCAAAGCCCCTAATGATGTGCGAGAGAAAAGATTCGTTTGAGCGATCGAAGCTAAATATCGCGCCGCCCCGCACGAAGGCGACATCGACGAATACCATGGCTTTTAGCGAGTTTGGCTGGATGTAGTGGAGTTTGATCGTTTTATACTCGGCGAAGTTTAAATTTACGTTTTTTAGTTCGTATCTCTGGCAGAGTTTTTTTAGAAATTTGACGAAATATTTGCGCTGAACTTTCTCGTTTTCGTCGTAAAACGACATCACTTTGCCTTTTTGCCCCAGCGTCTTGGCGAAGTTTCGTTTTATGAGCGCTTGCAGCTCGAAAAACAGATCGGCGTCTGATGTTTCTATGCTTAGAGATTCTAGATTTTGACTTACTTTTATCAAATTTTGCCTTTATAAAACGCACTTGAAAGCATTTTTTATTCCGCTTTTTCCCACACGGGCGTTTCATCTAGCGGGACGTATTCGCACAGGCGTTCGTAGGGTTTGTAGTCGGCCTTGTAGGCTAGGCTAGGGCAGTCTTTGACGTAGTAGCCTAGATATATCCAGCGTAAATTTAGCTGCTGTGCGAGTAAAATTTGCTGATAGAGCGAGTATCTGCCGATGCTAAGGTCCGCAAAATCAGGATCGTAATAGCAATAAACCGCCGAGATGCCGTCGCTAAGGATATCGACTAGATCGACGCCGATGAGCCTACCGTCCGCAAAATACGCAATCTCCTTGCCAAACTCCGCATGCCCTGCGACGTAGAGCTCGTAGTAGTGGCGAAAGTCCAGCTCATAGTACTTCCACTCGCGCTTTTGCTGCATAAATTTATGATATTTTTTGTATAGCGCCACGTGTGCGTCGTCTATGAGCGGCTTTGTGA
>CAUQJU010000248.1:0-3071 GCA_963518005.1 uncultured Campylobacter sp. | reverse complement strand
TCTTGCGCGCAGGCGGCCGATGAAGTAAAACTAAACGAAGTTACCGTAACTAGCGCGACGGGTTTTGAACAAAATATCAAAGACGCGCCCGCCTCCGTTTCGGTAATCTCGCAAAAAGAGATAGCCAGGCGCAACCACCAAGATATAGAAAGCGTCGTAAAAGACGCTCCGGGCGTGTTCGGCGCGACGCTGGGGGCGGCTAGCAGACGCGGTATCACGATGAGAGGCCTTGGGCAAAAATACACTAAAATTTTAATAGACGGCCGCCCTGCGACCAGCGATAGCGCGTATAGAGGGCTTCGCGCGGTCGGTAGCGCTCAAAATTTCCTCCCGCCCGCAAACACGATCGAGCGTATCGAAATCGTGCGAGGGCCGATGAGTTCGCTATACGGCTCGGATGCGATGGGGGGCGTGATAAATATCATCACCAAGGGCTTTTCAAACGAATTTAGCGGTAACGTAAACGGCTACTATACGCTTGCAGGCAAAAGCGGGATAAACGACGACTATCAAACCGGCTTTTACGCAAACGGCGCAGTGATCCCGGATGTGCTAGGCATCGCGCTTTACGGGCGGTATTTTCATAAATTCGAAGACGAGCGAGTCTTTACGAACCGCAAAAACGAGGACGTAAATTTCGGCGCGAAAATCATGTATAACGCCACCAAAAACGACGAAATAGCGCTTGATTTGCGCCGCGTAGTAAATAAATACGAGCGCACCGAAGGCAAGACGCTAAGAAGGGCTACCGGCGATAATACGAGCGTCGCGTTTGAAAAGATGAGCGGATATACCGCATCGCTCTCGCATACGGGCAAATACGACAAGCTGCTGCTTGAAAGCTTTTTAGCCCACGATCATATGAAAGAAAGCGGACAACAAGACCTCACGCTAAAAACGACGACGCTAAATACCAAGGGAACGTATTTTTTTGATAACAACACGCTAAGTCTGGGGGCTGAATACAGAAGAGAAAGGCTAAACGAAAAGGCAACGACGGCCGACGCCGCAAACGTAAAGAGATATGATTTTTCACTCTACGGAGAGGACGATTTTGACGTAACCGACGCGCTCACGCTAACTGCGGGTCTAAGGTATAATCACGACAAAGACTACGGCGGACACGTATCTCCGCGCGGCTATGCCGTATATCATCTAAGCGAAAATTTATCGCTAAAAGGCGGCGTATCGGCAGGCTACTCGACGCCAGATATCAAGATGCGAACCAACGGGCTTGCTCTGCCTTTTGCCGGCGGCATGGGAGCACAGCTGGGTAAAAGCGACCTAAAACCAGAGTCTAGCCTAAACTACGAAGCCGGCGTCGCGTACGGAGACGAGAGCCTTAACGTCTCGGCGATGGCGTTTTATACGCGGATAAAAGACGGTCTAGGTACGAAGCCCGTTTGCGTCGCACGCCCGGGCGTTCCTTGCGTGCATAACGACAAGACCTATAGGCGCGGCATTTGGGAGAGCGTAAATATCGGCAAAGCCGAAGTAAAGGGCGTCGAGCTCGCCTCAGACTGGCAGATTTTATCAAATTTAGCCCTGCACTCAAGCTACGTTTACACTAAATCAAAGCAAAAATCGGGCGCGTACGAGGGCAAATCTTTAAACAATCTACCCGTACATACCGTAAAAATAGGGCTTGATTACGACGCGACGCCTGATCTAAATTTCTGGACGCAGATGAACTATCTAGGCAAAACCAGAGCCGTTTACGGATCGCCGGGAGACGAGGAGATAAAGGATTATACGCTATTTGACGCTGGCGCAAGCTACAAGCTAACTAAAAACGCGAGCGTAAATTTTAGCCTTTATAATATCTTTAACGAATACGTAACGACAAAATCCGGACGCTATGAAATTTTGATCGCCGACGGGGTTAAATATAGGCTCGGATTTAACGTAAATTTTTAAATTTAGCCGAATTTAAGCGGGGCGGTGCGTAGCGATCGCCACCCCACTACCGGTTTTTAAAATTCGAGTTTAAATTTAAGGAGAAAGATGCCGTTTTTAAAGAGAAAGAAATTTTGGTTTAACGTCCATTTGATTTTAAGCCTAGCCTGTGTTTTGCCGCTGCTTATCGTCGCTCTTAGCGGCGCAGTCATATCCTATCACGACGAGATTATAGACCTTGCAAACTCGCAAAAAACCTTCGTCGAGCGAGGCGAAAAAGAGCTTAGCGCGAGAGAAATTTTAGATATTTTTAAAGCTAGGGAACCAAATTTTACGCTTAGCTACTACAAGATTAACTCGGACGCAAATCACGCTATAGGCGTATCCGGTACGAATGCTAAAGGCGAGTTTAAGTCGTATTTTATAAATCAATACACGGGCGAGATAACGGGCGAAAATTTCGGCGATAAATTTATCGGACTAATGTTAAATTTGCATACTAACTTAGGCCTTGGACTTAGCGAAAACGAGACGTTGCGGCTTATAGGCAAGCATATCGTCGCGATTTGTTCTATTACTTTGGTGGTCTTGGTTATATCTGGATTGATAATCTATTATCCTAGTTTTAAATCTAAATTTATGCGCGCGTTTACTTTAAAAATCAAGGCCAAAGGCTATGCGTTTTTATACAGCCTGCACGGATTTGCCGGCGTTTATCTTTGCTTATTTTTGGCTTTTATAAGCGTTACGGGACTTTACTGGTCGTACGACTGGGCGGACAAGCTCGTAAATAACGCGCTTGGCGAAAAGGAAATTTTTAGAAAAAAGAGCTTTACGCAAGTGAGGGGATTTTCGCTAAAGGACGAGGCTAAGATAGCCAATTTAGAGGCTGCGATAGATATTTTTAAACGAGATAGAGAGGATTATGAGCTTTTTAACGTCATCACGCAAGAAGACGGCGAAAATTTTATGATATTTTACTTTGACAAAGGGCTGGAAGAGGACGACAAGGTAAATACGATGACGATAAACGCCGCCAAGGGGCAAATCATCAGGCATGCGAGGTTTGACGACGCTAAAAGCTCGATGCCAAGGCCTTTTGCGATTCATAAAGCGGTTTTAAGCTTGCATTCGGGATATTTTTTGGGCGAGATCGGTAAATTTATATTTTGTTT
>CAUQJU010000247.1:0-3075 GCA_963518005.1 uncultured Campylobacter sp. | reverse complement strand
CGAGCTGGAAAAAGAAGGTCTAACTAAAGGCAAAATTTTAAAAGAATTTGCCTCGGCAGAGCTAGAAAACCTGCACGCGGTAAATCCGCTAAACGGCAGAAAATCGCTATTTATCCTAGGCGATCACGTCACGATGGACGGCGGTACGGGTCTAGTTCACACTGCCCCGGGGCACGGCGAAGACGACTACCACGTGAGCCTAAAATACGGCATCGAAGTCATCATGCCGGTTGATGAAGGCGGATTATACGACGAGACGCTAAAGGCGAAAAAATTGTTCTCCGATGACGTAGTAGACGAGCTAATCGGCATGCATATCTTTAAAGCAAACGAGAAAATTTTAGAGCTTCTAGGCTCAAATTTGCTAAAAGCGAGTAAATTCGTCCACTCCTATCCGTTTTGCTGGAGAACGCATAAGCCCGTTATCTACCGCGCTACAAAGCAGTGGTTTATCGCGATGGACGAGCCGAAAATCGAGGGCAAAACGCTAAGAGAAGTCGCGCTAAAAGAGCTTGAAAACGTCAAATTTTACCCTGCAAGCGGCGTAAAAAGGATAGGCTCGATGATAGAAAATCGTCCCGACTGGTGCATCTCGCGCCAACGCGACTGGGGCGTGCCGATAGCGTTTTTTAGACGCAAGGATACAAAAGAGCCGATATTTGACGATGAAATTTTAGATAACGTCGCGGCGATATTCGAGCAAAAAGGCGCGGACGCGTGGTGGGATAGCGAGATAAAGGATCTCTTGCCGGCAAACTGCAAATACGATCCGCAAAATTTAGAAAAAGTGATGGATATCCTAGACGTCTGGTTTGACAGCGGCTCGACGTGGGCTGCGGTGCTAAAAAGCGGCGACTACGATGCGGGTAGCTATCCTGCTGATATGTACCTAGAGGGCAGCGATCAGCACAGGGGCTGGTTCCAAAGCTCGCTACTGCTAAGCTGCGCCGCGCAAGGACGAGCGCCGTATAGAAGCGTACTCACGCACGGCTTTACCGTCGATGAAAACGGTCAAAAGATGAGTAAAAGCAAGGGCAACGTCGTGGCTCCGGCGGACGTCGCTAAAACCTACGGCGTGGAAATTTTACGCCTTTGGGTTGCGCTTAGCGACTACTCCAGCGACCTAAAGATCAGCGAAAACATCCTAAAACAAGTAAGCGAACAATACCGAAAAATACGCAATACGATAAGATTTTTACTAGCCAACGTAAACGATCTAGAAGATATCGAAACGTCAAATTTCAACATCCTAGATCGCTGGATACTAAGCCGCACGAAAAAAGCATTCGACGAGGCCGAAGCGGCGTTTAGAAACTACGACTTTTCAAAGGGCTTTAGCCTGCTGATGAATTTCTTAAGCGCCGATTTAAGCGGCATATACCTTGATATCTGCAAAGACCGCCTATACTGCGACGCCAAAGACAGCGATACGCGCCGCTCGGCTCAAAGCGCCATGGCGCTAATCACAAGAGCGCTACTGCCTCTCATCGCTCCGACACTAACATACACCGTGGACGAGGCGATGGACTATGCGCCTAAGATCATAAAAAACGGCGCGACCGACGCCTTTGATCTAGAGTACGCGCCACTAGATTTTGAGTTTAACGTGGACGACGAGTTGCTAGTCGCTAGCCGCGAGAAGTTTTTCGAGCTAATCGACGTACTCAAAAAAGATAAAAAGATAAAATCGACCTTAGAGCTAGTGTTACAAACCAGCTCAAATTTGATCCTAAGCGAAGATATAAACGAGATCAGCGACTGGTATATGGTTAGCGACGTCCAAAGCCTAGACGGCAGCGACGGCCTAGCCGAATTTGACGTCGGAAACGATAAATTTAAGCTTGTTTTATCAAAACGCTTCAAATGCCCGAGATGCTGGAAATTTACCGCTAAGCACGACGGCGAAACCTGCCCTAGATGCGAAAAGGCGCTAAATGCTCTCTGAGCCTGTTAGCTTTGGCTTCGTAGCGGCGACCATCGCAGCCATCCTCGCGGTTACGGCCGTTGGCATCGTAGCGGTAAATAAATTTAAGGATAAAAAATGATAACTCTAAAGCAAGCTCTAAAGCTAAGCGAGGGCGAAGTAGCCGAGCTTAGAAACGAGCTGGAAAATAAAATTTTCGCAGATAAAGAACTTGGCGCTTACGTCGAGCAGCTGGCAAATTTACCGCTTGACAAACTGGGCGCGGGCGTGCCGATCGCTATCAAAGACAACATCCAGGTAAAAGGCTGGAGCGTCACGTGCGCGTCTAAAATTTTACAAGGATACGTCGCGCCATATAACGCGACCGTCGTCGAAAAGCTGCTAGCCTCAGGCTTAGCGCCGTTTGGCCGCACGAATATGGACGAATTTGCCATGGGAAGCACGACCGAGAGCAGTTACTACGGCAAAACGCTAAATCCCCTAAACCGCGAAAGAGTACCGGGCGGCAGCTCGGGCGGCTCGGCGGCTGCGGTAGCGGCAGGGCTAGCGGTTGCAGCCCTTGGCAGCGATACGGGCGGCTCGATACGCCAGCCTGCGGCATTTTGCGGATGCGTCGGGCTAAAGCCCACCTACGGGCGCGTTAGCCGCTACGGTCTTGGCGCTTACTCCAGCTCGCTCGATCAAATCGGCCCTGTAACGCAAAACGTGGAAGACGCCGCGATCCTATACGACATCATCGCAGGCCACGACGACAAAGACAGCACGAGCGCGGATGTAAAATTTGAAAGCGTAGCAGACAAACTAGACGCAAACAAAAAGCTCACGATCTGCGTAATCGAAAACTACGTAAACGAAGCCTCGGAGGAGACTAAAAAAGCGCTTTTAAAAGCGGTCGATATTTTAAAATCCGCAGGCCATAAAATAATCTATAAAAATTTAGAAAACTCAAAATGCGATATCGCAACCTACTACATCATCGCCACCGCCGAAGCCAGCGCAAATCTCAGCCGCTACGACGGAGTGAGATACGGACGCAGGGCAGAGGCTAAAAATTTAAAAGAACTTTACGTAAATTCGCGCTCGGAGGGATTTGGCGAAGAGGTGAAAAGACGAATCCTGCTAGGTACTTTCGTGCTTAGTAGCGGTTATTA
>CAUQJU010000246.1:0-3089 GCA_963518005.1 uncultured Campylobacter sp. | reverse complement strand
CGAAGATACTGATGAAAATTCAGCTAATCTACAGCTACGATGGCTCGAAATTTCAAGGCTCGCAGACCCAGCCGCACGAAAACGGCGTAGAGGATGAGTTAGAGCGCGCCCTAGCTCACGTTGGCATTTTCGAAAGAGTGATCTCTAGCTCGCGCACCGATAAAAGCGTGCATGCAAACAACCAAAGCTCAAGCGTCGTTTGCGGCGATCACTTTAAAGATTTAAATCGCCTAAAAGATCTTATAAACCGCCACGCACATCCAAGCATTCACATAAAACGCATAAATTTGGTGGATGATAGCTTTCAAGCAAGATTTGACGCGGTCGCAAGGTCTTATAGATATGTGATAGATCACGGTAAATTTGATGTTTTTAGCTCAAACTACAAGGTATTTTTACCTAAATTTGATACCAAAAAGGCAAATGAAATTTTGCGTAATTTTATCGGCGAGCATGATTTTAGCGCATATATGAAAACCGGAAGCGACACAAAAAGCCCAGTGCGAGAAATTTATAAAGCGTTTTGCTACGCATACAAAGAGCAAACTATCATCGTTTTTAAAGCAAATGGTTTTTTGCGCGGTCAGGTGCGGCTCATGGTTGCAAATTTATTAAAAGCTCTAAAACAAAAAGACGGCAGCGATCTCATCAAAGCTTCGCTAAATGGACGTCCTGCTCTAACTCGCATACCAGCCCCTGCTGAAGGGCTATATCTAAATAGAGTTTTTTATAAATTTAACTAATCTCAAAAGTGGTCTGAAAATAAAATTTGGGGAGAAAAGGATGGTGCGCCCGAGAGAATTCGAATCTCTGACCTTTTGAACCGCAATCAAATGCTCTATCCAGCTGAGCTACGAGCGCACTTTAAAAGAAATATGAAGTATAGCCAAAGGTTTCTTAAATCTTTCATAAATTTTGACGCATTTACAAAAATTTTATTTTTTCGCTTATTTTATTGCATTAAATTTACCGCGAGTATATAAAATTTCAAATTTATGCGCTAAATTTGCCGCATTTAATCGTCTATAAAAAATCTTTATGTTATCTTACGCCATAAATATAGCATATAAAGCAAATTTCAAGCATCAGCAAGCAAAAAAGAGTAAAATTTGAAAAACGGTAAAGAAAGGAAAGCCAAGTGATACATAAAATTTTGATCGCAAACCGCGGAGAGATCGCCGTTCGCGTGATTCGCGCCTGCAAAGATCTGCACATCAAAAACGTCGCCATTTACACCAAGCCCGACCAAGACTGCCTGCATGTCAAGATAGCCGATGAAGCCTACCAGATCGGTATTGACCCGATCAAGGGCTACCTAGACGCCAAGCGCACAGTCGAGGTCGCAAAAGCTTGCGGCGCAGACGCGATACACCCGGGCTACGGATTTTTGAGCGAAAACTACGAATTTGCCAAAGAGGTCGAGGATGCTGGGCTGGTTTTCATCGGGCCTACCGCCGACGTCATCCGCAAAATGGGCAATAAAAACATCGCTCGCTATCTGATGAATAAAAACGGTATCCCTATCGTGCCGGGCACCGAAAAGCTAAACAACGAAACGATAGAAAACATCAAACTATACGCCGAACGTATCGGCTACCCGGTCATCCTAAAAGCTAGCGGCGGCGGCGGCGGACGCGGCATACGCGTCGTGTGGAAGGAAGAAGAGCTAGAATCCAGCTTTGAAAGCTGCAAACGCGAAGCTAAGGCGTTTTTTAACAACGACGAAGTTTTTATGGAAAAATACGTCGTAAATCCGCGCCACATCGAGTTTCAAATTTTGGGCGACAAATACGGCAACATCATCCACCTAGCCGAACGCGACTGCTCGATCCAGCGCCGCCACCAAAAGATCCTCGAGATAGCGCCTAGCCCCACTATGAGCGAAAGCCTGCGAAAGAGTATGGGCGTGACCGCAGTCGCAGCGGCAAAGGCAGTAAACTACACCAACGCCGGCACGATCGAGTTTTTGCTCGATGATTACAACAACTTTTATTTTATGGAGATGAACACCCGTATCCAGGTCGAGCACGGCGTGACCGAGGAGATCACGGGCGTGGATCTTATCGTGCGTCAGATCCGCATCGCGGCGGGCGAGATCCTAGATATGGAGCAAAGCGACGTCATCACGCAAGGTTTTGCGATCGAGGCTCGTATCACTGCCGAGGACGCATGGCAAAACTTCATCCCAAGCCCGGGCGAAATCACCGGCTACTACCCTGCTCTAGGTCCTTCCGTGCGCGTCGATAGCCATCTATATAAAGACTATCAGATACCGCCGTTTTACGATAGCTTGCTAGCTAAGCTCATCGTCCGAGCACCTAGCTACGATCTAGCCGTAAATAAACTAAAACGCGCGCTGGATGAGTTTACGATCGAGGGCAGCGTCAAAACCACGATCCCGTTTTTGCTCAGCATCAGCAAGGAGCGCGACTTTAGGCGAGGATTTTTTGATACGTCCTATGTCGAAAATAAGATGCCTACCCTGCTAGAAAAGATGAAAACCAAGGACAACGAAGACAACGAAGAGGTGATCGCCGCCATCGCCGCAGCGATACAAAGAGTAAAAGACGCTAGGAAATTTAAAGAGGAGCACGCGGATGAATGATTTTTTCGATAGTTTAAAGGATATAAAAAAAGAGCTTCAAAAGGAGCAAAATGCAAATTTGAGCTCAAATTCAGCCGCCAAAAATGCCGCAAAGCAAAATTTAAAGCCTGAGCAAAAAACCTTCACCAAAGAAGAAGCCATCGCGCACAAAGAGCAAAATTTACGCGACGAGTTTCTAGCCTACGTCAAGGACGCGGATATCAAAAAGTGCTAGTCGTGCCGTTTTCCACCCTGCCTAGCCCCTGCCCCTACCTCAAGGACAGGGACTCACGCATGGAGTATCGCTACATAGACGGCTGCGACTTTGCCGTAAACGACGCTCTAGCTAGGCGCGGTTTTAGGCGCTTTGGCAAATATTTCTCCAAGCCAAACTGCGCTGGTTGCCGCGAGTGCGTAAATATCAGGGTCGATGCGCTAAATTTTAAATTTAGCAAATCCGCCCGCCGCACAATGCGCAAAAACGAAAATACCAAAATCATCCTCA
>CAUQJU010000245.1:0-3140 GCA_963518005.1 uncultured Campylobacter sp. | reverse complement strand
CAGCCGAGCAGCCCGCAGCCGACGGTATCGCGATGTTGATGAGATAGGTGAGCACGAATGTAGCCGGAATCAACAAAAATCCGATATTTTTCATCGGCTTTGTAAGTAGCAAAACCAGGTGCTGGTCGCACTTAGTAACCTTCATGACGTAGGCAAAGCCCATACTGGCGCAAATGGCCTTGATAAGGCCGGCCGAAGTCATCGACTTCGTAAAGCTCTCAAGCGCTCCGAGCGGATTTAGACAGACGACGCAGAGCACGAGTCCCACGCCGATGAGCACGGTTTTGGTCTCTCTTTTTTTGACCAATAAAAACACGACGGCGATCAAGCCTATGACCGCACAGATTAGCTTAGCAGTAGCCATTTTGTCCCCTTTCGTTTTGTGTTTTATACCTGTTTCAAATTTGACTCAAATTTACGCCGCCTAAGTTTTGCGCGCTAAATTTGAGTCAAATTTAATATTTTCATTTAAATTTGTTGATGGACGCTAGATATAAACTTCAGGCTCTTAAAAATCACGCCTCAAATTTGAGATTTTCGCCAAATTTCGCCGAATCGTAACGACTATTTTAAAGAACGTTTTTGCCGATTTTAGCCCGCACGTTAAATTTGAGCATGGGCCCAAACAGCTAAAATTTAAAACTATCGCCGACTTTTATGAACTCGGTTTCTTTTTGATACGCCATTTTTAAGACGGGGCTTTCATCCATGCCCATCACGGTTACGTTTTCGCCCTTTATCCTTAGAGCCGTACCTTCAGGTAGCGCGTAGATCAGGCTTTTTTGATTTACTATCAAAAACTCCTCCAGCCTCTCCTCCCTGCTTTCGCCGTTGTGTCCAGCGATCTTGCCGCTGATGAAATGCGGATTTATCTGATGCGGGAAGATATTTAACGCGTCAAAGCTTTTTGGCATAATGATAGGCATGTCGTTTGTCGTCATCATCGTGCTTCCGGCGACGTTTGCGCCCGCGCTCCAACCAAAATACGGCACTCCCGCCTCCACTCTTTGCTTAATTATTTCAATTAAATCAAATTTATAAAGATAGTAAAGCAACGCAAAGGTATTTCCGCCGCCTATACAGATAGCTTTAGCCTCGGCTACGGCGCGCTTTGGATCGCTAAATTTATGGATAGACGCGATATTTTTATATTTTAGTCGGTCGATGACTTTTTGCTCGTATTCGTCGTTCGTGCGCCTTACTCCGGCATACGGGATAAAAAGCACCTGCTCGCCGTAAACTCCGCACTCTTTTATAAAATCATGCACCCAGTTTTTGCAGTGTCTAAGATAGCCCGTATCCTTGTAGCTCGAACTGCTTAAAAGCAAGGCTTGCTTCATAAATTCCTCCTAAAATTAAAAATTTAGTCTAAACGAAAATAAAAAGTGTAACTTAAAATATAAAAATAATATAAAATATTTTTTTAAATGAAAACTTTAAAACTATATGCTAAACGAGCTTAAAGATAGATAAAAAATGATAATAATTTCAGAACAAATAATATATATGTTTAAAAATAGCGCGTAAAATTCAGCATCTCGCAAGCCGCGGGGTTATATCATTATCAAATTTTAACGAGAAAGGGCAAAAATGACGCAGTTTGACGCAAGAAACGTCAGCATGGTGATGGATTTTTATGAACTTACGATGGCGGAGGGGTATTTTAAAAGCGCGGATCAGCCGCGCGTGGCGTTTGATGTTTTTTACCGCAAAGTGCCTAGCGGCGGCGGTTTTGCGATATTTGCGGGGCTTGAGCAAATCATTGAGTACGTAGAAAATTTTCGCTTTGAGGATAGCGACGTAGAGTATCTGCGTTCGTTAAATTTATTTAGCGAGGATTTTTTGGATTATCTGCGTAAATTTCGCTTTAGAGGCGATATATACGCATTTGCCGAGGGTACGATCATCTATCCGCAAGAGCCTTTTATGACCGTCGTGGCCTCGCCTATCGACGCGCAGCTCATAGAGACGGCGATTTTATCGCAGATAAATCACCAAAGCCTCATCGCGACCAAGGCTAGGCGCATCGTAAAGGCCGCGGACGGCAGGAGCGTGTTTGACTTCGGCGCTAGGCGCGCGCATAACTTCGACGCGGCCGTATACGGTGCTAGAGCTGCCTATATCGGCGGCGCAGACGGCACGGCAACGGTGCTGGCGGCTAAGGCCTTTGGCATACCGACGACGGGTACGATGGCGCACAGCTGGGTGATGTATTTTGGCGACGAATTTGAAGCCTTTAAGCGCTACGCCCTGCTCTATCCGGGCTCCGCTTCGCTGCTCGTAGATACCTACGACGTGCTGCATAGCGGCGTACCAAACGCGATAAAAACGGCAAAAGAAGTACTTGAACCCATGGGTAAGCGCCTAAAAGCCGTTAGGCTAGACTCGGGCGATCTAGCGTATCTATCTAAAAAAACCCGCGCGATGCTAGATGCGGCAGGGCTACAAGACTGCAAAATCATCGTCTCAAACAGCCTGGATGAATACACCATCGCCTCGATTTTAACCCAAAGCGGACGCATAGACGGCTTTGGCGTGGGCGAGCGGCTGATAACGTCAAAAAGCGATCCGGTTTTCGGCGGAGTCTATAAACTAGTCGCAGTCGAAAAAGAAGGCATTTTTAGCCCGCGTATAAAGGTCTCGGAGGCCGTAGAAAAGATGACTAACCCGGGTCTAAAAAAGGTCTGGCGCATATATAAAGGCGGTCAAGCCGTCGCCGATTTGATCACGAACGCGGACGAAACGCCCGACCTCTCAAAACCCTACCGCTACATAGATCCCGATAGGCCGTGGAAGGAGCTGTATTTTGAGGGTTGCACGGCGCGGCAGCTGCAAAATCTAGTCGTAAAAGACGGCAAGCGCGCAGCCGAGCCGGTAAATTTATCGCAAATCAGAGACTACGTAAAAAAGCAGCTCGAAAATGAAATTTGGCAGGAGGAGCAGCGCTTTGAAAACCCGCACAAACACTACGTCGATATGAGCGTGGGGTACTACGAGATGAAGATGAACCTGCTAAAACAAACCAAAAAATAGTCGCGCGGGGCTTAAAGCGCTAAATTTGCCGGCGTTTTAGTAGCGGGCTTGGCCTAGTAGGCACGGTTACTAGCTGCGGCTAGCGGTTTTGCACCGCAAGGCTAAAT
>CAUQJU010000244.1:0-3152 GCA_963518005.1 uncultured Campylobacter sp. | reverse complement strand
CAAATATCCTAAAGGCCGCCGACAAACGCATCGGCAAAAGGAGGTTGCAAATTTTAGCCAAAAACAAGAAAAATAAAGCGATGCAAAAGGTCGTGCAAGCTAGACTAAACTCTGCAGCAGATAGCAAAACGCCCGAATTTAAACGAGAAATTTAAAGGAAAATCATGACTCCGCGCGAGATATTCTTAAACGGCTGTAATGAAATCGCGGCGAATTTTGCAGACTTTAAGCCCGCGCAAAAAGGGCAAAAACTAAGTAAAAAAAGCGCCGACAAGGACGTTTCGTTTGAGATTTATTTTCAATCAAGCATGCATAATTACGGGGGTAGCGTGGAGATCTTGCCGCACGTCGCGATCTACTGCAAAAGCCTAAAAAAGCTGATGCAAGAGGAGCTACCATACGCGACTCATCTAGTGTTTGCCAAGCAGCTGGGCTATCTCACGCCGCACAGACAGTTTCGCGACTGGCAGCTAGCCGGAGCTAGCTTTGATCCTAGCGTGCGCGAGATTAGCGCGGCTATAAAGGACTACGCGCTGCCTATTTTTGAGCTGTTTGAGGACAAGCAAAAGGCGGCGGAGTTTATGATGCAACGCGGGACTAAATTTAACCCGAATTTAAAAGATACCGATTTATATCCGATTTTTTTCATGTTTTATTTCGGCGGTAGGGACGCTGCGGAGGCGTTTTTTAACGTATTTTTAAACGACTGCTCTTTTAGAGGCAGATTTTATAAGCTTTACGATAAATTTGCCGGCACCTCGCAGGGATTTGACGCAAAATCTTTTGAGAGCGACGCTGCGGTTAAATTTGCATTTTTAAAATGGCTTAAAATTTTAAATCACTGAAATTTTAATCGCAACTTTTAACGTTTTGCTTTTTGGCGGGACTACTTGGACGTTTTTGGCGCGGTGCTAGCAAGCTTAGCCGGCGATAGACGCCCCCAAAACGCGACTTTTGCCGCTTACGGGTAGCGCGCGTTAACGCTGTGTGCCGCCGAGATGTTAGCTATTCGCGCTTTATCGCTGGAATTAAAAGCAAAGGTTGCTTTAAAATAATCTTTGGGCGATTTGGCTCCAGGCTTAAATTTAAAACGGATTTTTCAAATACCAAATCTCGTCTAATTTTTCAATCACAAATTTACGAGCTCTCTCTCCGCTTGCAAATTTTATTTCAATTACAAGCTCGGCATGCTTATGGTCTATCATGTTTATTTTATAAACAGAGGCATCAAGTATCTTATCTGATTTATTATTTTCTAGCTCTTTTTCTATCTTTTTTTTGCTATTTTGTCTTGCTAGTCTTTGCCGCCTGTTTTAACCAAAAACGCGATACCTGCCAGGTTATTTTTGATGGTTTTAACGAGTTTTGCGGCCAATTCCTCAGGCGTTTTTGCCTCGTCGCTTCCACAGCCGATCATCACGAACGCGCCTAAAATCAATGAAAATAAAATCTTTTTCATTTTTCTCCTGCTAATAAATTTGCAGAAAATCGTACCGTTTTTTGTTAAGTCAAGCTTGCATCGGTTGCGCTACGGGTAGCCGAATTTACTAGCTAGAGCCGATACCTACAACCTTGTCAAATATAAATTTAAGCTCCTCTTGGTGCGTGATGCTAGTATGCCAAGGTGCGGAAAGTCGTGCTTCAGGGCGGTTAAAAGCTCTTTTGTCAGCGCGCTATCAAGCGCCGATGTCGCCTCATCAAGCAGTAAAACGCAGGCTGCGCAAAATAAACCCTCGCAAACGCAAGCCTTTGCGCTTCGCCGCCGTTTGTGGATAGCGCGCATTAACGCTGCGTGATGCCGCTCGCGTAGTTCATCGCCGTGTCTACGTCTTTTAAATTTAGGTCTTTGATGAGCTGATTTGAGACGACGGATACCGACTGGGGCGTCTGGCGTATGCTTAGATTTCCCGTCGTATACGAGCCCGTACCTTCGGTCGCCGAGATGTCTGTTTTGCCGTAGGCGGTCACCTCGCCGAGGTTTGCATCGACTGCGTAAAGCGAGCAAGCAAGGCAGATGGATAAGCCTGCAAATTTGCACTGTGCGTTCAAAATTTTCTCCTTAATATTGATAATGATTAGATAAATTATATATAAAAAAATTTAAGAAAAAATAAAGAACAAATAGGCGCTAAATCATCAAAAATTTGGATTAAAGTTGAGCGGATAAATTTAGTATTTTGGGTTAAGAGATATAAATTTGGATCAAATTTAAAATTCAGCGAGCGCCCTATTAAACCGCTCGCTATTTAAAGAATTAAGCACCTATGATGATGTGGCTAGCTTTGATGATAGCAGTTACTTCATCTCCAGCTTTTAGAGCTAGGTTTTTAGCAGATTCGTTAGTGATGATAGCGCTTAGCTTATCGCCGCCGGCTATCTCGATATCTACTTCAGCGTTTACCGCACCTTCTACTACTTTTACTACCTTACCTTTTAGTTGATTAGTAGCGCTTAGCTTTAGACCGTTATCGCCTTTAGCTACTATGATAGAAGAAGCCTTAAATAGATAAACTACCTTTTTACCTGCTACTAGATCTAAAGCCTTTTGGCTATCTACGGTTACGGTTGCTTTTACGGTCTCGCCGCCTTGCAATTTTGCTACGATTAGAGAGTTTACCGCTCCCTCTCTTACCTCTGTGATTTGAGCTTGTAGTTGATTTCTTGCGCTAAACATTGCGTTTTCCTTTGTGATTAAATTTGATTTCGTATTAAAATCTGAGCGAATATTAACAACTTAAACTTTTATAAAACTTAAAAACCGAATATGCAAAATTCTAACTTTGTCACTAAAATATTCTACATTAACGATTATCGGAATTTTAGGTATTTTGATAAATGAAGTAGAAAAATTTAATTTCGCGAATTGGAATTTGGGGTAGATGGGTTTTGGTGATGATAGAGTTAAAATTTAGGCTAAAATAACAAAAAAGGAGGCAAAAATGCAAACTCAAAAAGATAAGATCGCCGTCGACATCAGTCAAATTCTGCAAGACGCTTTAAAAAGTTACGATAATTGGCGCTTTGGTAAGAATTTATTTATCGGACTTTCCGCAACTTTTATAGTGCTTCTTTTTTCTTTCTTGATAGATCCTTTGCACCCATCATCACCTTTTTTATTTGCGGTGGCGTTTGGCATGTCTGCTGCGTTAATA
>CAUQJU010000243.1:0-3158 GCA_963518005.1 uncultured Campylobacter sp. | reverse complement strand
CTTGAGTCGGCGCGTCTTTGCTATCTATTTCGGTATCATATTGCTTAAAAGCGTATTCTTCGTCGTTAAATTTAATCTCATCCTGAGCGGGTATACCCTTACCGTCGTTAAATTTATCGGGGGCGTCCATTTTATCTATCTCGTGCAATGCTTCGCTTATCTCTTGCAAATTTTTATTTACGTCTAGTTTAAGCTCCAAAGGCTCGTAAAGACCGCTAAAATCGTTATTCTCGTAATCATTAGGCTCGGTATCGCCTTGGGACGGCTCGTTTAGGGTATCGTTTGTCTGCGCTAAATCATCGTCGTCTACTAGTTTTATCTTAGGCAAATCCTCATCGTCAAATTTAACCGACGGTATACGCGCGACAAATGTCTCGTCGCTAGGCTCATCCTTGCTAAAGGATTGGTTTAAAGATTCGTCGTCTGGTTTGCCCTCTTGCGAGATTTGATCTAAAACCTCGTTCTTAAATTTACCGTCGCTAGATGGGTTGTCAAAAAGCTCTTCTTTGAGTTCGTCACTGCTCGCATCCTGCGCGGACTCTGTAGACTCGTTTACAGCAGCCTCTCTAGCCTGCGCCATCTGCTTATTTTTGGCTCTGACGGCTTCTATGTCGCTTTTTACGGCATTTGCGCGCTGGTTTATTATGCGCTCAAGCTCGTCGTCCCTAGTGTCGAATTTTATGCTAGAGCCGATAGGTTCGTAGTCTTTAACCTCTTCTTGCTCTACCGAAGTAAATCTTAAAGGCTTCATTTTAACGCTTTCATTATATCTTCAAATGCCGTCACAAACTGCTTTAAGCCGTCGTTTAGCAAGTCTTTGTAAACCTTTTCCATGTCTATGTCGGCTCTTTTTACTACGCCGAAAAATTTCTCTATACTGTCATCGCTAACTGCGGTTTTAGGTTCGTTTTTGCTAGCGATAAAAGCTTTGATAGTATCAAGCGGAGCCGTATTTACCGCATTTTGATACATTAGCTCTTTTACATAATAATCTTTTGCCAGCTCGTCGCCCTTTACGCCCGTGCTAGCAAATAGCGCGCGCGTCGTCGGCAGGTTTTTGTTTTCTATGATTTTATAAATTTTAGTCGCGTTCATGATGCCGATTTGACCCGTCGGTAACGAGTTCTCGCGCATTTTTTCATCTAGCAAACGATCAAACCTGCTAACAAAAATGCTAATCACGCTTTTTGGCAGCGGCGTTAGCGGAAATTTCTTCTCATAAGCCTTCAAACCCTCTTCAAAAGCATCCAAACACGCTACGGCTTGCTCCGGCGAGAAAATCAGCGTCGCATTTACCGCGATACCGCGCGCGCTTAGAGCGCTCATCGCTTCAAAACCCGCTTTTGTCGCGGGGATTTTGATCATGACGTTTGGCATGCCGATCTCTGCGTGCAGCCTAGCGCCCTCGTCCACCGTAGCTGCGGCGTTATCGCAAAAGCTAGGATCAACCTCGATGCTAACAAACCCGTCGTCGCCGTTTGCGTAATGCCTCAAAAGCTTGGTCGCGGCTATCTTGATATCTTGCACCGCGAGCGCCTCGTAAAGCGCCTTTGGATATTTTTTGCCCATTTGGCCGATGACGTCTTTGTAGGAGTCCGACAAAAATGCGGCTTTAAAGATGGACGGGTTTGAGGTCACGCCGTTAATAGCGCCGATTTGGAGCAAATTTCCAAACTCGTCTTGCAAAAAGTCGCGCTCGATAAAGTCGCACCACAGTGAAAAATTTATATCGTTATTAAACATTTTTCTCGCCTTTTTATATCAAATTTATGATCTCGCGCAAATCTTTTTTATCCACGCAACAAGTTGCCGCTTGGCTTAAAATTTGCTTCGCGCAAAACGCGATTTTCAAATTTGAATGCTCAAACATAGATAGATCGTTGGCGCCATCGCCCACGCTCATCGTCTGCTCTTTTGAGATTCCAAGCAAATTTTGTAAATTTGCAAGCATCGCACCCTTTGAAAAGCCAAACATCATCTCGCCACCCACAAGCCCGGTTAGGACGCCGTCTTTGTGATGCAGGATATTTGCAAAGCTAGCGTCAAATTTTAGCTTCTCTTGCGCTCTATCGGTGCCCGAGTGAAATCCGCCGCTAAAAACTACGACCTTGACGTCTTTGCTTTTTAGATGCTCTATTAGCTCGGCAGCTCCTGGCATGAGCGGCAAATTTGAGCAAATTTCATCTACTTTAGCAAGCTTAAGCCCCTTTAAAAGCGATACTCGGCGCGTCAAACTCTCAAAAAAATCTATCTCGCCCGCCATCGCTCTTGCCGTTATCTCGCTAACCTCGTCTCCAACGCCGTTTGCCTCGGCTAAAAAATCTATCGTCTCGCCGTCCATCAGGGTCGAATCAAAATCAAATACGCAAAGTTTTATCAAATTTGAACCTAGAAATCGCGTTTTAGCAGTGCTTCGACTTTTAAAATCGTAAGGATATTATTGTCTCTTTTGCCGATACCGTAGATCATGCCTTTGTCTTTTAAAAGCGTTTCAGGCGGCGGATCGATTCTATTTTGCTGTATCCTGATGGCTTCCGTTAATCTATCGATCACAAATCCCGCGACGTTATCGCCCTCTTTCATCACGATATACCTCGTGCTTGGGCTCGGTTTTGCGGCGTTTAGAGAAAATTTCTTCCTCAAGTCGATTAGCGGGATGACGCTACCGCGTAGGTTAAACACGCCCAAAACATACTCCGGCACGCTAGGCACGCGAGTGTATTCGATCGGCTTAATAATCTCTTGGATATTTAAAATAGGTATCGCATACTCCTCGTCGCCTACGATGAAACCGACTAGCTGGACGATCTCCTCGCGCTCTTTTTCGCTAGGATCCATCACCTGTCTTTTTTGTCTTTTTAGAACCTGATTTAGTTTGTCGTTCATGTTCTATCCTATTAGTTTGATATTTTTTCTAACTACGTTTTCAAGGTACTCGGACGAATACGGCTTGGTGATGTACTCGGTCATTCCTACCTCCACGCCTCTTAGCCTGTCGGTCTTTGACGTCCTTGAGGTTACGGCAATAAGCGGCAAATTTCTATATTTTGAGTACTTTCTAATTTCGCCCGCTAGCGTATAGCCGTCCATCCTCGGCATCTCGATATCTATTAGCATCGCATCAAGCGCATGTTCGCCCGATTTTACGATAGCTAGAG
>CAUQJU010000242.1:0-3162 GCA_963518005.1 uncultured Campylobacter sp. | reverse complement strand
CGAAGATAAGGCATGTAGCCTATCGAGTCAAATTTTAACGAAATCCGCAAAAAGCGTCCGAAAGACGCCGCAAATTTAAATATTTTCTCCGGCTATCATCCCAAACACTATACAATCGGTTATCGCAACCGTTCCCAGCCTGCTAGCGCCGTGCGTACCGCCAGTGATCTCGCCCGCAGCAAAGAGGCCTGGGATCGGCTTATTCGTCTTGCTTGAGATGACCTCGGCTTTGGTATTGATTTTTAGCCCGCCCATAGTGTGGTGAGGCTTTGGCGATAGACGGATGACGTAGAACGGTCCTGCTTCGTTGATCTCGCTTAGCGCGCTTTCTTGTTTGCCGAATTCGTCTTTTTTAGCCTTGACGCCTTCGTTATATTTCTTGACGGTTTCTTTTAGCGCGTCGGCAGGCACGCCGTATTTTTTAGCGATATCATCGAGCGTAGCGCACTCGCCGACTAGCTTGCCGCTACCCATGCCTTTTTGGATGATCTCTTCGCTTAGGTCTTTAAACGCCATTTTTGTGTCGGCGAAAGTTATCGGATATGCGCCCGGTTTTTCGCGTAAAATTTTAAACTCTGCGTCCGCGCGGGTTTTGCGGTCGGCTAGCTCGTTCATAAAGCGCTTGCCGGTGCGGATATCGACCGCGATACCGTACTTAAAGGTACCTTGCTGAGTTAGGATCGGAGCGGTACCAAAGCCCTTTTCGTCCGGGCTCGCCCACGGACCAAACTGGATCCAGTCTACCTGCACCGGATACGCGCCGATCTCAAAGGCTTTTAGCAGCGCGCCAGCAGTCGCTCCCGGATGGTTGGTGCTATCGACGTCGTCCGGGATGCGCGGGTCTTGCAGCTTGCGGAAAATTTTATCGCGGCAAAATCCACCTGCCGCCAAAACGACGCCCTTGTTCGCTTTTAGCGTTTTTTTCGTGCCGCTAGTGTTTTCTAGATCGTCGCTGTAAAGCTTATCGTCGAACCTATACTCTTCCCTGATCGTTACGCCCACGACGCGGCCGCTCTCATCCAGCACGAAGTCGTCAAATTTGGCGCGGCGGCGAAGCTCGCAGCCTTTGTCTTTTAGCGCTTCGAATTTCTCAAGCATCGGCTGGATGTAGCCTGAGCCGCTATCGTTTGTGGTTAGCAGCGAGCGAGCTACGGTGTGACCGCCGAAGTGCGCGCAGTGCTCTTTGAACTGAACGCCGTTTTCAACTAGGAAGTTATACGCGTCCATACCGCGATCGACTAATGTCTCCAAAAGCTCGGTGTGATTGATGCCGAGGCCTGCTTTTAGACAGTCGGCGATAAATAGCTCTTTGCTATCTTTGATGTTAGTTTTTGCTTGCACTGGGTTGTTTGCGACCGCCATGCCGCCGCCGTTGATTACGGAGTTACCGCCGATGCGACCCATTTTTTCTAGGATTAGTACCTTATTGCCTTTTTGCGCCGCTTTTAAGCCCGCCGCAAGTCCCGAAAAGCCCGAGCCGATGATGATCACGTCCCACTCTTCGTCAAATTTGACGTCCTTTGCGTTTAGCGCGCTTGCTTGCGCATTTACCGCACCAAGTGCTAGCGCGCCCGCGCCCGCCACACCTAGCTTTAACAAATCGCGTCTTGACATTTGCTCTTGCATACGTCCTCCTTTGGATGAAATATCGTAATAGCATTATAGTTATAATATCGTGAGTTTACTATGAGTTTTATTAAAAATTTGTTCTATTTCATAAATCCCTAAATTTAGGGAAAATTTGAAACATTTTATGACTTTTCCTAAATTTCTTAGGAAAATTATTTTAATTTTTTTGATTATTTTTATTTAAAATATAATTTTTATGTAACTTATATTTATTTGCCTTAAATTTTAAAACGGATTTTTTAGCCGAATTTCATTTCAAAACCTCAAAATCTAAAATTTAAGCAAACTTCAATGTAATTTTAGATAAATTCCCATTTTTAATTTATTCACAGTTCGGTCCCGTAGCTCAGTTGGTAGAGCACTACCTTGACATGGTAGTGGTCGATGGTTCGAGTCCATTCGGGGCCACCATTTCGCTTCTTTTTGATTCAAATTTTCAAATTTCGCTTTATCTTTCGCACCGTAAACTCAAACGCTAAATTTTCGTCAAATTTGCCTACTAAAGCCAAAAGTATATTATGTTTTATTTTGAAGTAAATTTAATGATTAAAGCGCAAAGGCAACCACTCCTTTGCGCAATTTGGGAGAAAAATAAATCAAAACAATGCAAAGACGAGATAGATGCATGATTCATTCGATGAAATACTAGCGTTAGTTTTCTTAAAGTATAATAAACTATATTGAGAATGTTATCGATTTGACAATATTTAAAATTTAATCAATATATTCTACTATATTTAAAACTCAAATTTGACCGCCGTTTAAACCCAAATCAAATAAAACATTAAGTAAAGCTTAAAAACATTTTAGCTAAAATCAAGCCCAATTCTTTCAGCGTAAGAAAGATGTTTCGATAAAAAGGACATAAAATGAGCGATATCATCGCATACAAACTGGATGGAAACATAGTCGATACACAGAGTATCAACGGGCGAGAAAACGCCGCAGAACCGATTTATTTTGACAACTCCCCCGACGCGCTAAACGTCATCAGGCACTCCTGTGCGCACCTCATGGCGCAAGCGATCAAAGAGCTTTATCCGCAGGCTAAATTTTTCGTCGGACCAAACGTCGAGGACGGATTTTATTATGATTTTAAGGTCGACGAGGCCAACAGCAAGCTTAGCGACGAGGATCTAGAGGCGATAGAAGCCAAGATGAAAGAGCTAGCTGAAGCTAAGCTTGATATCGTAAAAGCAAGCTCCACAAAAGCCTTTATGAGTGATAAATTTAAAGACGACGAGCTAAAACAAGAGGTACTAAAACGCATCCCAGAGGGCGAAGTCAGCAGCTACAAGCAAGGAAATTTCGAGGATTTGTGCCGCGGACCGCACCTACCTAATACCAAATTTTTAAGATTTTTTAAACTAACCCGCGTAGCCGGAGCGTATCTTGGCGGCGACGAGACGCGCGAGATGATAAACCGCATTTACGGTACGGCGTTTGCCGATAAAGAGAGCCTAAAAGAGCACATCCGAATCATCGAAGAGGCTAAAAAACGCGACCACAGGAAGCTTGGCGTCGAGATGAAGC
>CAUQJU010000241.1:0-3169 GCA_963518005.1 uncultured Campylobacter sp. | reverse complement strand
ATAATAACACCATTGTAACTCTAAATTTAGATAAAAGGATTGATTTTAATTAAGCGATTTTTGAAATTTAAGAAAATAGGTAGGGAGCAAAAGCCTAAAAATAGACTTTTGCAGGAAGTAAAATTATTTTTTAAGCTCTTTAATGCGAGCAGCTTTACCACGTCTATCGCGTAGATAAAATAACTTAGCGCGGCGTACGCGACCTTGTCTTAGAACGGTTATACTCTCTAGGCTCTCGCTATAGATAGGGAAAATTCTCTCTACGCCTACACTGTTTGCGCCGATCTTTCTAATAATAAAAGTTTCGCCTGTTCCGCTACCGCGTCTTGCTATGCAGATGCCTTCGAAATTTTGAATTCTAGTTTTATCGCCTTCTTTAATGCGGATAGCTATACGCAAAGTATCTCCAGCGCGAAAATCAGGCACAGACTTTTGAGCTATTTGAGTTTGTTCAAATGCCTCTATATACTTGTTTCTCATATTTTTTCCTTAGTCGGCGGCTCAAATTTTCGGTATAAATCCGGACGAAAAAACCTAGTTTTTAAGAACGCCATATTATTTTTCAAAGCTCTAATTTTAGCATGGTCTCCCTTTAAAAACGCTGAAACCACTCCAGAACCTTTGTAATCACTGGGTTTTGTAAAAGAGGGGGCTTCGAGCAAATCGCCTTCAAAACTCTCAACTTCAAGGCTTTGATTATTCCCTAAAACGCCGTCGATATTACGAGAAATCGCATCGACAATGCAAAGCGCGCCCAGCTCCCCTCCAGTCATCACAAAATCGCCTATGCAAAAAATCTCGTCCGCGTATTTTTCTATTATGCGCTCGTCTATACCTTCATATCTACCGCAAACTAGACAGATGTGTTCTTTTTTTGCTAGACGCCTAGCATCGTTTTGAGTAAATTTTTTTCCGGCAGGCGCGAGAAAAATAGTATGGATTCTTGGCTCATTTTTCAATAAAAAATTTAAAGTATCATCAAGAGGCTGACATGTCATGAGTAAACCCGCACCGCCGCCAACCATATAATCATCTACCTTTTTATGCTTATCGGTGCTAAAATCTCGAGGATTTAAAAAATCAATAAAGATAAGATTTTCCTTTACGGCACGGCCTAAAATACTATCTTGAAAATAGGGTAGCACAAGGCTTTCAAAAAGTGTAACAAAGGTAAATTTCATCAGGAATTTTCTAAAATCAAGATAGCATTCTTGGTATAGATTTTTTTATTTTCTACATCGACTTTTTCTACATAAATGTCGATGTATGGAATATAAAAACTTTTTTCCAACCCTTTGGTGATTAAATTTTCATCGGTTTTTACCAGAAATAGATGATTTGTCCCGACTGCATCTATATCCTCTACCTCGCCCAGCCTTTGGTTATTCTCGTAAATTTCGCAACCGATGATATCAAAATAGAAAAATTCGCCTTTTTTTAGTTTACAATTTTTTCTAGTTTCTTCTTTTGTAGTGTAGATTGTTTTATTTGTGAGAGTTTTTGCACTATCTACATCCTCAAAACCATAAAAAACAATCGTATCATTTGCGCAGTTGTAGTTCTTGACGATCAGTTTACTGCCGTCCATATCATAAAAAACGGTATTTTTCTTAAACTGATCAGGGAAATCACCTCTATTGTGAAGCCTGACAAAACCTTTTAGTCCTACGGTTTTTCCAAGTAACGCGACTTCTACAAATTCACTCAAGGTGTTTTACCGTAACGCGGTATGAGGTAGTATCTTTAGCTTTATAGCCGACAATAACGGTTTTTATAGCATTTATTGTTCTGCCGTCTTTACCGATTAGTTTACCGGTATCAACCTTGTCGGCATATATTACTAGTTCGGTAAAATCATCGTCAAGCTTAACTCGTTCAAGTTTCACTTTTTCCGGGAAATCGGCGATGAGTTTAGCGTATTCAAGTAAAAAATTTTCTACCATTTTTTAAATTATTTGCTAGTTATTTTTGCAACCCTATCGCTAAGTTTTGCACCGACGCCTTTCCAATAAGCCAAGCGCTCAGCGTCAAATTTTACTACCTCAGGCTCAATCATCGGAATGTAGTAGCCGATCGACTCTATCCAGCCGCCGTCTCTTCTTTTTCTGCTATCCGTTACGACTATACGATAAAAAGGTTTTTTCTTGCGTCCCATTCTCGTTAGTCTTACTACTGTTGCCATTATATTTCTCCTTCTGTTTTTTAAATAGGCTTAAATTTAGCCACGCTCGTAGCCAAATTTAAGCCCTTTAATTAGGGCGAGTATTTTTAGCTTGGTTTAGTAAATTTCCAAGCCCTTTTAAACCTTCTTTACCAGAAAACCTCTTTGCTATTTTTGACGCATTTTCAAACTGCTTCAAAAAGCGATTTACTTCTACTTGAGATAGCCCGGATCCTGCAGCCAAACGTCTTTTTCGGCTGTTGTTTAGCAAATCAGGGTTCTCGCGTTCTTTTTGCGTCATCGAATTTATCATAGCTTTGATATGTAAAATTTCCTTCGAGTTATCAAGGTCTATATCTTTTATCTGATTTGCCACGCTTGATAGGCCTGGTATCATACCGATTAGGCTTTTCATATTTCCGAGTTTTTTGACGCTTTCCATTTGAGATAAAAAGTCGTTAAAGTTAAACTGTCCTTTTTTAATCTTTTTATTTATTCTTTTTGCTTCTTGCTCGTCTATCACGGCGCTAGTTTTTTCAACCAACGTCGCTAAGTCGCCCTCGCCCATTATGCGGCTTACGATACGCTCGGGGATAAAGCTCTCCATATCTCCGACTTTTTCGCCGATACCTACGAATCTAAGCGGTATATTTAGCTGCTTGGCTATGCCGATAGCTACGCCGCCTTTGCTGTCTGAGTCAAATTTGCTTAGCACTACGCCGCTTATTTTTAGCGCATCGTTAAACGTACTTGCTGTTTTTACGCCGTCTTGTCCGCTCATAGCGTCAGCTACGTAAAAAATTTCATGCGGCTCGAGCGCTGATTTGATATCTTTTATCTGCTTCATCAAAGCTTCGTCTATAGCTAGACGTCCCGCCGTATCAACCAAAAGTACGTCGTAAAGCCCGCTTTTTGCTTTAGCTAGCGCTTGTTTAGCTACGTTTAGCGGATCGGTTTCGTTGTATATACTAAAAAGCTCTATCTCGTTTGCTTCGCAAAGTTTAAGAA
>CAUQJU010000240.1:0-3189 GCA_963518005.1 uncultured Campylobacter sp. | reverse complement strand
AAAAGCCTATCACTTTACTTCCGCGAGGGATCAGCACCGCTCGCCCCATAGCAGCATATATGTCTTGCTCTATTTGAGCCGTTACTATTCCGCTCAAATCCGAACTTATCGCGCTCGTTAGAATTGCCGGGATCAGCCGCCCGGCTCTAATAGTGCGGTATAGTCTGTGTTCATTCGTGCTGACATCTAGGCTTTTTTGATTTGAGAAGCCATCGGCGCCGTATTTTAATGAGTTTTGATTTACGTTTTTTATCTCGTTGTTGCGATTGGCTAAAATTTGAGCTCTTATTAGCTCGCGCATTTTGTTTTCGTAGGCGGCCTGGTTGTCTCTTCTTATTTCTTGTTTTAGACTCTCTTGCTTGGCTTTTAGCTCTTCTTGTTTATCTCTAGCGCGCTGCGCCATCTGCTCTTGCTCTTTCGTCATATCTTCGGGCGTAGCAGCCGGCACTCCTGGCGCGATCTGTCCGGATTGCTTTTTATTAGCTTCGAGTTCTTCTAATTTCTTTAAAATTTCGCCTAAATTTTGCCCGTCCTCGCTCGGCATTTTCTTTCCGGCTTTATAAATGTAATCGTCGACCGGAAATTTTGAATTTTCAAAAAGATGATTCAGATTCTTTTGGTTTTGTAAATTTCTTATTTGCTCGTCTTGCTGCTCTTGCCCGGCCGCCTCGTTAAAAATTTCCTCCGCCAAAAGGGGAGAGGAAATTATACTAAGCGTCGCAAGGCTTAAAAGCAGCGTTTTCTTCCCCTTTTTCATTCTAAAATCCTCTTGCTTTCTTTGTGGATTCGTTATATTTTTCTTGGTTTTTCGTTATTGTTTTGCTATTCTCTTTTTGTCTTTGTTTTACGGCCTCTTCATCTGTGTTTAAATTTTTTCTTATCTCTTTTCTTAGTTTTTCGGCCTGCGTTTCTTTGCGTTCTACGCATACGTAGCTATCGCCGCTTTTAATCGTAAATTTCGGATTTATAGTCTCTGCGATTATGTAATCGCCTATTACCCTCGTTTCTACCGGGCTATCTTGTTTATCAATGACTGCGTAAATAGTAGGGATTTGCGGCATTTCGTCTTTGGAATACTTAAAATACGTAAATTTCTTATCGCTAAAAATTTCAGCCGATAGCAGCCACTCGTTTTCTTTTTTGGCTTTTTGCGTATATCCGCTGTAAATATCGCTCTTTTTGACTTTCAGCTCGGCTATGCCGTCTTTTATTGTTAAATACTCCTTGCCATCCTCTTCAAGCTTAGCAAGCTTAGCTTTTTGCGTTTCGCCGTCTTTTATACGAACTATGAAGCTTGGGTCGCTTGAATTTTTATAATCCGTCGAAAAAATATAAAAGGTATGGATTTTTCCATCACCCGTAAAAATCGTTAGTCTAGTATCGATTGCGATTAGTTTCTGGATTATTGCTATAGCATTAGGTTGGTTTGTGATTTGCTATATTTTAAAGCCGGTCTGGTCGCCTAGCACGAAATTATCTATCTCGCTATCAAATATCAGCGTAGTGGCCATTGCGTGGCGCGTGCGAATTTTGATGGTTTTATCGGGCTGATATTTGACTACTTGCGTATTTTCGTATCCACTGTATTTCTTTGAGTGAAATTTTTGCTGCAATGCCTTTAAATCTTGATTGCGGATGGCGTTTTTCATAAGCTCCAGCTCGTCTTTGCCTATCTGCCTATCCGAACCATCGGGCTCACCGCCGAAGTCTATTACGTCTTGTTCGGGAATTTGCCCGCCGTTAGGGTCGTTAAATTTTGCCCCTTGCGGCTGCTGCCTTTGTTTGTATAGTCCGAGCGGATTTATTTTAAAATTCGATTGTATATTGTTGTTTACGTCTTTGTTTTTATCGTTAAATATATCTTCGCCCATAGAGCCGTTTTGCTGCTGCTCGTTTACCAGCTCTTGCGTTTGGCGCATAATGGCGCGGATTTGATTCATCTGTTCTTCGCTTAGTCCCTCTTGAGGCTCGGCCGCGCTTAAATTTAAAGCAAGTGCCGAGACGATCGAAAGTTTTATTAAATTTCTCATTTTGAGCCCTTTTCGTCCAAAATTTGCGTTATTTGATATTTACTTACGATAAAACCGGTAGGATTTTTCATCGTATCGGCGTATGTGCCGCTTTGGTTGCGAAAGTCGTACTCTATCGCGCTTCTGTATTTTTTATAGCTTACTTCGGTGCGCGTAGGATTCGTGATCTCGGCCTGGAAGTCGACCGTCGCTACGTTTTGACTTAAAACGGCTACGTTTAAAATTTGAATGTTGCGGAAGTAATTTTTAGTCGTATAAATCGAGTTGGGATCGCTTACTAAACTTTGAAACGCTTCCCATACCTGCCTGCTGCTTTGCGTGCGTATCTCGTTGTAGCGCTCGACATCGTCTATGCGATTTATCATCTCTCTGTTTTTAACGTATCCAGCTAAAATGCTTTTTAGCAGCTCTTCGTTGCTGCGGACATTTAGGCTCGTATCGTCTATAGTCACGAAGCGGGAGTCGCCGTCTGAAAATTTAAGTAAAACCGGCTTTGTTTCCTTTAACGGCGTTAAAAGCGCTATTGCTACCGCCAGACTTACGCTTACGACCGCGAGGGCTATGATCGTATAAAACATATACGCTTTAATGTTTCTTTCGGCTCTAAAAATAAAATTTGGGTCGATCTTTCTCTCTTCAAACGCCATTTAACCCACCTTTATAAAATCGTAACAAGCGCAGGGGCTTATTCTTTCTATTTTGCTAGGTTTATCCGCGCATCCGCTTAAAAGCGCCGCTAGTATCGACGCCGCCATGATGATTGCAATCTTTTTCATCTTTAACTCCTCTTCCCTTTAAATTCTATGTAATGTTTTCGCCAGTGAATCGGGCTATCGTTTTTAAGCTGCTTTAAAAGCATTACGTTGTCCGAGCTTGACGAGAATACTCGCAAGTAGCTTCCGAGCCTCGATAAATCTATATCCAGCTTTGCGCTCTCGTTTCTTAATTTCATATTTAGCAATATTTGCCTCGCATTCGAGTTTGTCTCTTTTAAAAATTTGGCTTCCGTCGGCGTTAATCCTATCATCGCGTTTAACTCCGCCAGCGTCTCTTCGCTATTGGTCGGAAATATGACAAAATTTGCGATATTGTCCAAAAAAGACGAGCCGCGCTCAATGTTGTTAAATAAGCTCATATTTTGAAAGCCCATACACATTAC
>CAUQJU010000239.1:0-3199 GCA_963518005.1 uncultured Campylobacter sp. | reverse complement strand
TTGTTTGCTACTGTTAGGACGCGCTCTCTTTGAGAGCTGCAAGCAGAGCGTAATTCAAGCCCCTTCCCTCTTAACAAGAAAGATTAAATTTAATGCGCAATGCTAAATTTAACCAAACCAAATTTAACATTTTCAAGATGCGGGTCTAGGCGGACAAATTTGAAAATTTACCGTTCATACCGCAAAGAGTGCAGTCTCGTCACGCCAAAACCGCACTCAAATTTAGTCGTCAAATTTACAGTAAAATCAACGACGCTACCCAAACGCTCGCCATACCCACGATACCCATTATAAATGTAAGCATCGTCTGAGTCTTGTAGCCCTGCTCCGGCGACATCTTGCTAAAGTTCGTAACGACCCAGAAATAGCTATCGTTAGCGTGCGAAACCGTCATCGCGCCCGCAGCGATCGCCATCACCGTTAGCACCGCGCCCATCTCGCTAGTTAGTCCCAGCGCGCTCATCATCGAGCCGCTATCGGTGAAAAGCCCCATGATAGAGGCCGTCGTCGTGAGCGCCACGGTCGAGCTGCCCTGAGCGGTCTTGATGATAGCAGAGATAACAAACGGGAAAAATATACCAACGGTGCCGATGAGATGGGCGTTTGCTTTCATAAACTCGACAAAGCCGGCTTTAGCGATGACGTTACCTAGCACGCTACCCGCAGCCGTGATGAAAAGGATCGGTCCCACGACCTTTAACGTTTCGTTGGTCATATGGTTAAATTCGCCTAGTTTGCCCGTTTCGGCCAGCAAGATAACGGCAAATAGCACGCCCACGCCAAGCGCGATTACAGGATCTCCCATAAATAATATAACCTTTACGAACCATGCCGTCGCCGATGGATCTTTTTCTAAAATGTCCGGAGCGACGAAGGCGACGAAAAACCCCTTTTTATTTAAAATATTAAAAAGAGAACCGAAAGCCATCAGCAAAATCGGCACAAAAATCGGCGCCAAGCTCAAAAACGCACAAGGCAGTTTGCCGTGCTCTTTGATGATCTCGTCGTAGCTCTTGCCCACATCGGCAAGATCTTCCTTTAGGCTCACTTTTGCGCCGATGGTTTTAGCGAAAAGATAGCCCGCGATGAGAACCGGTATCGAAACTACCGCGCCCACGGCGATGACTAGCAGCAGGTTGTGCCCCACGCCCACGGCTCCAGCGGCCGCTATGGGGCCCGGCGTCGGCGGTATAAACACGTGCGAGGTGTATAGGCCGCACGAGAGCGCGACGGCCATAGCTACGGGGTTGGCGCCGATTTTTTCCTTTATCGCGCGGCGGATCGGATCTAGCACGACAAAGCCGCTATCGCAAAAGACCGGGATACCCACGATCCAACCCATGATGAGCATAGCTAGCTCGGGGCGCTTGTCGCCTACGCAGCGCACGACCATGTCGGCCAGCTTTAGCGCCGCACCCGTCTTTTCCAGCGCCATACCGATGAGCGCGCCAAGGATAATGACGATGCCTATGCTTTTAAATATCCCGCTAAATCCCTCTCCGATGATCGCGGGAATCTTGACCAGGTCGATGCCCGCACTGACGACGCCTTCGATTTCGACCGGCTTAATGCTCGCGATCACGGCAAGAGCCAGCGAGACGAGCATGATCGCTATAAAGGGATGAACCCCCAACTTTGAAATCAGCACGATCATAACGACGACCGCAATGACGAAGCAGACGATGAGAGCAATACCGCTCATAACAGCTCCTTTCGGATAAAATTTTTACTTAACGCAATATTACCGAAATTTGTTTTTAAAATATCTAAATTAGATTTGAAATTTTAGTTTCATTTTATAATGTGTGTAAATTCGGCAGATTAGCGGTCTCGTTTTGAGCTAGTTTTAACCCATAAGCGCGCAAGCAAAGCGATCTCCTCTCAGACCTCCGCTTTGCTCGCAGCGACAAATACTAAATTTAGGCTTTGCGGCGATTTTACCGATTTGGCTAGGTTTAGTCTTTTGCTAGCCGCCTTAAACCCGCATCTTTACGGCGCAAACGAAAATATAATTACGCTGCTTTGGCTGAAATTTTACCGCGGATCGGGTTTATAAAGTAGCTAAATTTAAGCGACCCTTGTTTTAATTTCTTGCGTGTTGTCGCTAAATTTTAAGAGGCTTTGGGCAGAGATAGCGTGATTAATAAAATAGCCGGCAGAGCCAAGCGCGAGATTAAATTTATCTGCAAATTTAGCTAATCGCAGGGATAAATTTTAAAAACTTAGACCCGCAAAGCCGCTGTTTTAAAGCGCCGACTAAAACGCGCGCTAATCTTGCCAAAGCTCTTTCGCAATTTAGCCTACGCGCTATTTCTCCGCAAATTTCACGCTTGCGTAGAGGTAGCTTGCAAGTCCTAGCGCGCCCAGTATCGCGCCCGCCTCGCCTATGTGTTCAAGCCCGAATTTCGTTGCGACCTGATGTCCCAAAAGCGCTCCGCCGCCGATGCCTACGTTATAAATCGCCGAGTAGATCGATATCGCGACATCGGTAGCATCCGGAGCCAGCGCCAAAACCCTAATCTGCAAACAAAGCCCAAAGCCAAAAATCCCCACTCCCCAGATGAAAGCCGCGAGCAGCAGGGCTACGTCATTTACGACAAAAACCTTTAGCGTCAGCGCCGAGGCTAGGATAAAGAGGATCGAGCAGATCAAAAAGGCGTTTGGAAAAGGGCGGTAAAGCTTTGAAAAAAGCATGCTAGCAAGAATACCCGAAGCGCCGAATGCAAGTAGGACGTAGGTTACGAAGTGACCCCCTGCGGGATTAAATTTCGCCACGAAGGGCTCGACGTAGCTGTAGGTCGTAAAATGCGCGCCTACGATCAAAAACGTCAGCAGATACAAAGCAAGCAACATCGGATGCCTTGCTAGCATCGGCAAGCTCGCAAGAGAGCCCGCGCGACGGCTTGGCAAAAACGGTAAAATTTTCCAAAGAAACAACGCCTCTGCCGCCGCAAGCGCGCCGATTGCAAAAAACGTGATCCTCCAGCCCAAAAGCTCGCCGACCACGCGCCCCAAAGGAAGTCCCAAAACCATCGCCAGCGAGGTGCCCAAAGCCAGCATGCCGATAGCCTGCGAGCCTTTATTTATCGGCGCTACGCGCACGACGAGCGATGAGGTGATCGACCAAAAGATCGCGTGCGAAATCGCAATACCGAGTCGCGCGATTACCAAAACGGTAAAATTCCACGCAATGGCGCAC
>CAUQJU010000238.1:0-3226 GCA_963518005.1 uncultured Campylobacter sp. | reverse complement strand
ACTTTTTCGCGCTTTTCCCGGCTTCTATTATCGGCTGGCTGGTTACGGCGTTTTTGCTAGCGCGCGTCGTGCCTGAGGGTAGTCCGCACTTTGACCCTGCGACAGAGCCGAAAGTAAGCATCAAAAAAGGCGGCAAAGTCGTCATCGGACTTGGCGCATTTACGATATTTTCGGCCGTTATGATGCACCAGCTTTTCCACCTACCTGCGATGTGGGGCATGATGTTTGGTTTCTCGCTTCTTAGCATCTACACATACATCTACAAAAAAACTAATAAAAACGAAGAGCCTATGCACGTCTTTCACTATATGTCAAAAATCGAAAACAACACGCTTTTCTTCTTCTTCGGTATCCTTGCCGCCGTCGGCGCGCTACACTTCGTCGGATTTTTAAATTACGCCGTTTCGCTTTACGATAAATTCGGCGCTACTACCGTAAATATCGGCGTGGGCTTCCTATCTGCTATCGTAGATAACGTCCCTGTTATGTCTGCCGTACTAAAAGCAAATCCTATGATGGGCGCGGATGCGGGCGAAAATTTAAGCCAGTGGTTACTAGTTACCTTGACTGCCGGTATCGGCGGCTCGATGATTAGCTTCGGCTCGGCTGCGGGCGTTGGCGTAATGGGCAAATTAAAAGGCATATATACCTTTGGCGCGCATATGAGGCTTGCTTGGACTGTAGTAGTCGGCTACGTAGTATCCGTGGCGATTTGGTACGTGCAGTTTGAAATTTTGCATTTATATTTTTAAAGGGCGGGCATGAATAACACGATAATAGTTTTGGATTTCGGTTCGCAATACACCCAACTAATCGCTAGGCGCTTGCGCGAACAAGGCGTTTATACCGAAATTTTGCCTTTTAACGTCAAGGTCGAGGAGATCAAAGCGAAAAAACCAAAAGGCATAATCCTAAGCGGCGGACCTGCTAGCGTCTATGCTCCTGATGCGTATTTTTGCGACGAGGGCGTATTTAAGCTAAAGCTGCCGATTTTAGGCATTTGCTACGGTATGCAGCTTTTGGCGCACAAATTCGGCGCCCAGGTAGCTCCGGCCTCCCACAAGGAGTACGGCAAAGCCGAGCTAACCGTGACTAAGGAGCACCGACTTTTTACAGATTTGCCCCAAAAGCAGATCGTCTGGATGAGCCACTCCGACTTCGTAAAAAATTTACCAAACGGCTTTGAGGCGATGGCGACGAGCGAAAATTCGCCTTATTGCGTATTCGGCGACGACGCGCGCAAATTTTACGCTTTGCAGTTTCATCCCGAGGTGCAGCACAGCGAGTTTGGTACGCAGATATTAAAAAATTTCGCCAAATATATCTGCGAGTGCGAAAGCACGTGGAATATGGGCAGTTTTGCCAAAACCCAGATCGCTAAAATCAAAGAAACGGTCGGCAACAAAAAAGTCCTTTGCGCCGTTAGCGGAGGCGTGGATAGCTCCGTCACCGCCGCGCTTTTGGCCGCTGCGATACCGCAAAATTTGATCCTGGTTTTCGTCGATAACGGACTACTTAGAACCGGCGAGCGCGAGCAGGTTGAGGCGACTTTTAGAACTAAGCTTGGCGTAGAGCTAGTTAGCATAGATGCGAGTAAAACTTTCCTAGAAAGGCTCGCGGGCGTAACCGATCCGGAGAAAAAACGCAAGATAATCGGCGAAACATTTATCGAAATTTTTGAAAAAGAGGCCAAAAAGCACGATAACGTCAAATTTTTAGCCCAAGGCACGCTTTATACCGATATCATCGAAAGCTCGGTCGTAGGATCTAGCAAGACGATCAAAAGCCACCACAACGTCGGCGGACTGCCTGATTGGATGAGCTTTGAGCTAATCGAGCCTTTGAGAGAAATCTTTAAAGACGAGGTGCGTCAGCTCGGCCTTGAGCTTGGCCTTTCGCGAGAGCTCGTGTTTCGTCACCCGTTCCCCGGTCCGGGCCTTGCGATCCGCATAATGGGCGAGGTAAATACGCCGAGCCTCGAGCTACTGCGCAAAGCCGATGTTATCCTGCGCGACGAGCTAAAATCAAGCGGCTGGTACAACAAAACGTGGCAAGCTTTCTGCGTGCTTTTAAACGTAAATTCAGTCGGCGTAATGGGCGACAATCGCACCTACGAAAACGCAGTGTGCGTGCGCGTAGTGGACGCTAGCGACGGCATGACGGCCAGCTTCTCGCGCCTGCCGTACGATCTGCTAGAAAACGTCTCACGCCGCATCATAAACGAAGTAGACGGCATCAACCGCGTAGTTTACGACATCTCGAGCAAACCGCCTGCAACGATAGAGTGGGAATAAGATGAAACAAATCTGCATCATTTTAGCGCATCCTTACGAGAGAAGTCTAAATGCGGCTATTGCAAACGTAGCAGCAGAAAAGCTGCAAAATAGCGGCTACGAAGTTAAATTTCACGATCTATATAAGGAGAATTTTAACCCGATCCTTAATGGCACTGAGCTCGTTAGCGACGAAAGCGACGACGAGCTGTTAAAAGCGCATCAAAAAGATATCGCAAACGCCTACGGCATCGTGATCGTCCATCCAAACTGGTGGGGCGAGCCGCCCGCCATCCTCAAGGGCTGGATCGACCGCGTGCTAAGGCAGAGAGTAGCCTACGATTTTGCGTCGGGCGATAACGGCGGCGGGCTTCCGATAGGGCTTTTAAAAGCTAAAGCCGCCGTAGTCTTTAACACATCCAATACCCCAGAGACCAGAGAAAACGAGATATTCGGCGATCCGCTGGAAAGAATTTGGAAAAGCTGCATTTTCGATTTTTGTGGCGTGAAAACCTTTGAGCGGCTGATGTTTAGAGTGGTCGCAGACAGTGACGAAGCTGAGCGAAAGGTCTGGTTAGAACAGGTCAAAGGGGTGCTAGATAGACGCTTTCCTGGGCTTACGTAAATTTGTAAAAAAATGGCTTAAATTCGCCCAAAAGAGATAACCCTTATCAACAAATCCTCCAAAAATTTTCGCTACAATGACGCGTAAATTTACGAAAGGAAGAAAAATGAGTAAAATTTACAATCTAAATGCCGACACGAAAGTCGTCGCAAAAAGCGTCGTTAGCAAAAGGATTTTTGATTGCGAGAACGCTCACGTCGACGTCTTTGCTTTTGATACGGGCGAGGAGCTAGATCACGAGATGCTGTTTTGCGACAGCCTCGCATGGGTCGTAGAGGGCGGCGCGAGTTTGCACTACGGCGAAAAGCAGATGCGCCTAGGCGACGAA
>CAUQJU010000237.1:0-3249 GCA_963518005.1 uncultured Campylobacter sp. | reverse complement strand
TCGCCGCAGCCTACAAGACGCCTACAATCGCGCTTTTTGGGCCGACGAGATTTACGCAGACCTGTCCGTGGCGCAACGAAAACGCCCGTATCCTGCACCTAAATTTCGAGTGCATGCCCTGCATGAAGCGTGTCTGCCCGCTAAAAACTCACGCCTGCATGAAAGATCTCTCGCCGCAAGCCGTCATCCAAACGATCGAGCGAGAGTTTATCAAAGAGACAAAATCCAATCATTAACGCAAAAGCGGTTAAAATTCTATGTCTTAGAAGTAAAATCAGATATATTTAAGCGGTAAAAAGCCGGCAAAAACGTACCGAATCATCTTTGCCCCATAAGAATTCACTTTAAGCGGCGAAAACCCAAGCAAAAATACCGCGACAAGACGCAAAGCGGCTCAAACTAAGATAAATAGCGTAGACGCGCAAAATTAAAGCTACGACCAAGATGCCAAAACGTAGATGGATAAACCGCGTCCAAATAAATGCTTTAGAATTATGAAATTTGTATTTTTTATTTTGCCAAAATTTTAGCGCGCCGCTTTGATGAGTTTTGCCGATTTATTTAGGGTCGTTTTTCGCATTTTGCCCGTAGCGCATTTATAGTAAATTTTACTTAGCGACCGATTTACCGCCGTCTAGTCGGTAAATTTAATTTTACGAAGCTGCCGTAAATTTGAGTTTTATTTAAACCGCCTCGCTGGGTCGTCTAAAATTAAATTTATGCAAAGGCATTAAATTTGGACTAAATTTAAGCCTCAAACGGTTAAATTCGGCTACCGTATTTATATTTTAGCGCTACGGAATGTTCTAAATTTGAGATATTTTTAAGCGCATCATTTAGGTTAAAACCGAGCCGTAATAGTAAAATTTCTATATTTGAGACTATTGATTTTGGCCTGATCTTAGTCGGATTGTTATGAAAGATATCGTTTCTTGCCTTTCTTATAATCGAAAAGGTTTTTAAAAGATGCTCTTTCGTGCCGTATTCGGGTAGTTTTTGACCTTTATACTCTTTTGGCTGCGCAAAAAGCTCTTTAAAATCGCTCCATTTAGAGTCGATTAAATTTTCAAGATCGCCCAAAGTAAAAAGATCAAGCACCTCAAAGCTGTTTATATCGGCATTTAAATTTACTTTTTTTATATTTGCGATATGTTTAGCTTTATTGATGAGCTTTTGGTCTTTGCCGTTTAAGAACCAATCGTCTTGCTCTTCGTTGCTATAGTTTTGAGATAAGATAATGGCGATTTTTGATCTTATTGCGGTTTCAAAGACGTGAATAACCAAAAATAGCGAGTGGTGGGCTTTTATTCGCTTATTGTAGATACTCATCACGAAATCAAATATATCTTTTATCTCTTTTTCCGGGTGTTTTTTGATAAATATTCCGGCTTCTTTACAAGAGCCTAGCAAATAGCTGTTATGAAGCATGCAAATTGATTTTTTCAGCTTACCGGAGCCAAGCGCCCCCGAGTTGTCGTTAAGGCCTAGATTTTCTAATATCTTTTGATAAATTTTATTTTCAAGATACATCTGCTATAATTGCTCCAATTTGGAGGCTTAATCGCAATGAATTATGCGAGTATCCGCCTTACGGAAAAGCACTCCAAATTTTACTTTTTTACCCTCTCGTAATCAATCGTAAAATCAACGAATTTGCTTTTAAAATTCGGATCTTTTATCAGCCCGTATTGTATCGTCGCAGCTTCGATATTATCGATCTCTTGATATAGGTGTCCTAGCGCCACGCGGCTTTCCATCGCGTTTGGATCGGTGAGTTTAGATAGCTCCAAAAGCGCGGTTGCGTTTTGCGGGTGATTTGAGCCGATGGCGGCTACGGCAGCTAGAAACAGCGTGCCCGCATCATTTATCTTAAATTCATCGATTATGCGGTTGTAGATCTGATAGCCCTCCTCAAAATCGTTCGTGAAAATGTCGATATAAGCTAGCGTCTGGAGCAAGTCCGCGTTATTAGCGTCTTGTTTTAGTAGCGCTTTTAGCTTCTGGCGTTCGTAGTTTAGCAGGCCCGAGATTTGCAAAAGCTTGATGTATTGCTCTTTGATGATGTTTGCGCCGTGATAAAACGCCGCGTCGTTTAGCCGTTTGTCGTGGAAGTAAATTTGAATCTGCTCGACGTATTTTTTGATGCCTTCATCCTTGTAGTTTGCGATAAAATCAAGAATGTTCGCTACGATATCTTCAGGTAGCTTGGCTTTTAAAATTTGCGTCTTTTTGGCAAACTCTGCGCCCTTGTCGGTCATTTTTGCGATTATCGCGTCAAAGGCTAAATTTAGCGCGGTCTCTTCCTTTTCTTCCTCCAGCCAGCGCATTAAAGCGCCGCTATTATTTGCTATGAGCGCCATCAGAGCCTGGCTAACGGGCGCGTCTTTCGAGCTTGCGTCGTGGTCGAGATTTTCTGAAATTTCTTGTAGTAGTTTGGTATTATCCACTGCGTTTATATCGTTTGCGATAGCGCCCAGTACGCCCGCTAGGTGATTTGTCGGATCTAGGTGATAGCTCATGATAAAGTGCTTTGCCGCCATACTAAAGTTGCCCAGCTGTGCGTAGCTAAGCGCTAGGTCGTAGTGTAAAACCGAGTGCTCGGGATATAGCGAGATGAGCGAGGCAAACTGCGCGTTGGCCTGCTTTAGCTTGTAGTTTAGGGCGTTTGCGATGGCGGATGATAGCTCTAAATTTACCTTTGAGAGCGCGCCGCTAGCGTTTAGGTAGTTGCCCGCTGCGCTTGCATCGTCCAAAAATAGGCTCACGCCGCCTTTTCTTATGTAGTTTATCGTTTGGTTCGGGTCAAAAACCTTATAAGGCGCGAAGTAAAACAGCGTCTCGTAGCGCTTGGTTTTATCGAAAAACAGGTCGTTTCTAAAGTGCGCCTGAGCCAAATTTACGTCAAAAAGCTCGGGATTTAGTATCGTTTTTATAGGGAAATTTGCGTTTAAAAACAGCGGATCCTCGTGAAATACGGCCTTTATTTCATTTGTCGCGGCCTCAAATTTGCCGTCTTTTAGGTTTATGATGGCTATCATCGAGTTTATTTTATTTGAGTCGCCGCCCTTGTTTAGCGCTAAATTTAGCCTATTTCTGGCCTTTTCATATTGCCCGAGTCTTGCGTAAAGCATGCCAAGCGCCAGGTCTGCGTCAAATTCTTTTTGCGCTTCTAGCTTTTTTATCGCTTCGGCATCGTCGCCGATAAAGCTTAAAATTTTAGCCGCTAGGTAGTCGTAGCGGTCTTTATAG
>CAUQJU010000236.1:0-3249 GCA_963518005.1 uncultured Campylobacter sp. | reverse complement strand
ACCAAGAAGCTAAGCTCGTCCTGGCTGATGATACTCTCCCTTACTGGGATGTTGGGAAAGTAGGTCGTTGCGGGCTTTGTTTTTTATTCTTTTATACTATTTACTCCCTTGTTTTATATTCTGTATTTTTTAGTTTGTTTATTTTACGACCTATTGTATGTTTTTGCAAATTTGTTTTTAGTTTGATGGGTTTATGGGTTTGCTATATGCTAAAAACTTTAAGCCGTTAAAATTTATGGTTCAATGGGACTTAAGCAGATTCTCTCTTATTGTTTATAGCAGAATATAATAGAGTTCTTTCGTACTATTATATCTAACTCTACATGGCTTTAAAATTAGATAATCTATGTTTTAGCATACCCCTTGCTCTACTTCGCTACGCCCATAGCTTTTTAGGATGCGATAGTAAAGCAATTGCAGCTAAAAAGTTTTTTATACCGTCGATATGGTTTTATTGTTTACTTCTTGTAAAGTAGCAGGTATAGTGTGGTTAAAATTTATCCTTAGAATACTTTACTCTGTAATTTTCTTTGACTCTGCAATCTACTAATCCATCATAAGCTTTTTAACAATAGGAGTATATAGTAGAACTATCAAGTCGCTATGTTGGGGTAGTATGGGTACCGGTTTATTTCAGAGCTGTTTTTAATTATCAGGATATAGGCCTTGCTTCACACACTTTAGCGTAGTATCTTGCTTTAATTTGCTACGCTCATAGCTTTTTAGGACATATCAACGAGCAAAGCGAAGTAAAAGTAACTTTCACCAATCTCAAAAGCGAAGCTTTTAGGCGAGCTTGGAAATCTCGCTGCCAAATTTACTTATTTTTAACTTAGCTACGCTCGTTACTTTTAAGAACATAGTTCTCATCATAACTTGCTACTCTTTTGCATGGGCTTAAGTTAAAGAGAGCCTTACTTATTTTATATTAACAATATTTTTTAATAATCTTATAGTTATTTTTCGGTAAAATGTAAAGTTAAATTTTAAAAAAGGAAAAACAATGAACAAATTTATATTATCTATGCTTGCATGCGCCTCAATGGTATTTGCCGCTATAAATTTAAATACCGCTACTAAAGAAGAGCTTATGAGTTTAAACGGTATCGGTTCAGCAAAAGCCGATGCTATTATTGAATACAGAAAAACAAATAAGTTTGAAAGCATAGAGGATATTAAAAACGTAAACGGTATCGGCGATAAGACGTTTGAAAATTTAAAAAGCGATATATCTACGAGCGGCGAAAGCGTAATACCTTTAAGCGATAAAGCAGCTAAGAAGGCGCAAGAAGCTAAAAGCGATATGTTTGACAAAGTAAAGCAAAGTAAAAAAGAAGTCGCTAAAAAAACAAAAGATATAGAAGATAAAATATCTACGCCTGAAAAAGATATAGATAAGTCTAAAACCGATATAGAGGAAAAGACTTCTAAAAGTATCAAAAACAAAGTAAAATCAGGCGAAGATAAAAGCGAAAAAGGTATTGACGAGGCTAAAACTAAGGCAAAGTCTTTAAAAAAGAAGGGTGAAGAAAGCGTAGGTAAAGAAGCCGAAGCTAAAAAAACTACAAAGAAAAAATCAGAATAACCCTATATCCTTGCAGCTCAAATTTGAGCTTGTAAATTAAACCGCATAAATCTTTTTGGTAAATAATCAAAAAGATTTATGCAATATCTCTTACTGATTATATTGCCCCATAATTTATTAAAGCTCTTTAACTTAAGCTCACGCAAAATCGCAGTAAGTTATGATAAGGGCTATATTCTTGCAAGTAACGAGCGCGGGGAGGTTAAAAATATCCAATTTTTGAGCGAGGTTTTCAGCTAGCCTAGAAGCTTTGCTTTAAAATAAACGAAAGATGCTTTTACTTCGCTTTACTCGCAACTGCGTCTTGAAAAGCTATAAGCGTAGTGAGGTAGAACGGATCTAAACGAGTAAGATGTGTTGCGCTAACACTCTATTTGAGAAAAGGGTTAGAGGGGTAAGCAAAAGTAGCCGGTACTTAACCTCTTTGCTCGTTACTATTTCTTAAAAAGCTACAAGCGCAGCGAAGTGGAGTAGAGCAAAGCTAGGCTAAGAGAGTAAGAGATCTTGCACTCACGCTATCTTTAAGAAAATAGGTAGGATGCGCGACAAATAAAACCCCGATATTCCTATTTCGTCTTACTCGTAGCCGTAAACATACTGTATGCTAAAGCTGACGGTAAGGTCTATGCCCGGTAGTAAAAAACTATTTTACAAATGAGCTAATACCTATATTGCCGGAATTTCTCAAACTTATCGGTAACAGACGAAGTGAAGTTAAGTATAAGCGGTATGGATGATAGCGCTAAGTATTTATTACTGCTAAGTGCTTATGACGGATTAGTAGATTATGTAACTTTAGTTTATTAGAGTAAAGCATTCTAAGAATAAATTTTTATTTGCTATTTTACAAGGAGCAAACGGCTTTCTGCTTTATAAAAAGCTAATAGTAAAATCATATAAACAATATAAAAACTTTGTCTCAAGTGTAGCATGTTTTTATCATTAGCAAACATTAAAGCTAATCACAAGAGCCTCAACTTGCTTTGCCGCCAATTCCTGAAAGGCTACGATCGAAGTGGGGCGGATAAAGATATGCTAAATATATTAATCAAATTGTATGATATGCCCCTAGAAACCACCCTAGAGTAAAAGCGACTTTCTTAAGTTTTTAATTCAAATCATCATTAAACCCTGGACGGTTTCGTTAAATGTCCCTCGTAAAGTTTCTAGTGTCTAATTTAAGGGCTTTGACCACGTCTTTAAGATTTAAGGGCTTTGCGGGCTAAATTTTGATTAAAATCTTAGTCGGCGTTTTATAAAACGCTTGCTAAACGGTATTTCTATAAAAGAGCCGTATCGTACTTTTAAAACCTATAAGAGTTTTATAGGCAGCAAGGCAAAGTAGCGGCTAAAATACCATTAAGTTATGTCGAGCTAAAATACCATAAAATATAATCAAAAGGAGGCAAGATGGCTAAATACCTATACGGCGCAAGCGTCCAAGGTATACAAGAGTATATTTATGCCACTAACGATCTACAAGAGATCATAGGCGCTAGCGAAATATTAGACTCGCTTGGACGGAAATTTGATGAAGAGCAAGGAGCCGGCAGCAAGATATTTGGCGTATTCGATAAATTAAGACAAGATGGCTTAGTAGAGCAAATTTTGCTCAATGCTGCGGGAAATTTTAGAGCGATCGTAGATGGTGAGGGAAATTTAAA
>CAUQJU010000235.1:0-3257 GCA_963518005.1 uncultured Campylobacter sp. | reverse complement strand
GCCTCCGCCGATATCAAGCGTGACAAACTCCTCTAGCGGCTCGAGCAAATTTAGAGCCGCCACGCCGCCGTAAACCGCCTCGTCTTTGCCGCTAACGACCTTTAAATTTAGTCCTAGCTCGCGGCGCACGAGCGATATTAGCTCGCCCGCATTTGGAGCGTCGCGCAGAGCCGAGGTACCCATAGCAAAGATTTTTGCGCATTTGTAGGCCTTGGCGATATTTTTAAATTCGCTAAAAGCCTCAAAAGCCTTTTGCATAGATCTCTCGCCGATCGCGCCGCCGTTTTCGTAAGCGCCCTCGCCAAGGCGCACCTTCATCTTAAACTCGCCCACGACGCCAAAAGCATAACGCGAGCTTTTGTCAAATATCACCATTCGCATCGAATTTGAGCCTAAGTCTATGACGGCGGTTCGTTTTGCCATTTATCTGCCTTTGTTTGTTTTATTTATCGGTAGCCGCAAGCTCGAGACGGCGCCGCTACGACCGTCCGTACGGTTTTTTATAGATACGGTTCCGCCTAGAGCCTGAGCCGCGCCCTTGGCCAAAAATAGCCCGAGTCCAGCTCCGCTTTTATCGCCGAAGCGCTTAAACGGCGCAAAAAGATCCTTGCTCTCGTCGATGCCGCAGCCCTCGTCTACGACCTCGATCATAAACTCGCCGTCGTTTAGGAAAGATCGTAGCGTAACGACCGAGCCGGTGGGGGAAAATTTGATCGCATTTTGAACGAAATTTTGGATAACGTGCGTCAAAAGCGTCGTTTGAAGCGTCATTTTTAGGCTAGAGGGCGCAAACTGGGTTGCTATATCCTTGCCTTCGCCGCGGGCTAAAATTTTAAAATTATTCGCCGACTGCTTCAAAAACTCAATGACGTCGGTAGGCACGGCCTCCTCAAACTGCGCGCCCTCCTGCCGCCCGATCTCCAAAATAGATCCGATCATTTTATTCATCTGATCGATGGCTTCGTTGTTATTTTTGAGCGTTTCTATATATTTTTCGCTCTCGCGCGGCTTTATTAGCGTGACTTCGTTTTTGGTTTTCATTACAGCAAGCGGCGTTTTTAACTCGTGCGCTACGCCGACGAATAGCTCCTTTTGGTAAAGTACGAAAGTCTGAATCCGCTCGATTAGGCGGTTTAAGCTTTTGCCTAGCGGCTTAAACTCCGGCGGTAGCTCCTCAAGGCTAATCGCCTGCAAAAATCTTTCGTTTAAATTCGTCATTTTTTTGCTTAAAATTTTAATAGGCACCAGTAGCATGCGCGACAAAAATAGCGCATAAAAAAGCACCAGCAAAATAGAAGTGGCGTTTACGACGATGATATCGATTAAAATTTGATTTATGAGCTTGCTTTGCTGCGTAGTTTCTTTAGTTAGCGCGATACTATCATCCTGAGTATAGGGATAAAACAGGGTCAGATAGCTCTTTTTGCCCAGACTCTCAGTTATAAAATAAGGCGCTTTTGTTTCGCCTTTTACAAGCTTAACGCGCGTGGGGCTATCGTTTAGCGTGGAATACTCGAAAGGGTTTTTAAGTCTGGCTAAATTCGCGCTCGTAGATAAAATTTTAGCTTCGTAAGCGAGCGATTGGGAGATATTTTCGTAAATCGTAACCTTGATATACTGATATAAAAGGACGGAGATGATGAGGATTAGCATCGTAGAAGCCGATGCTAATTGTGCTATAAACCTAAGTCTTAGGCTTTTTTGGGAAAGCAAAATCTATACCCGCGTCTTCTGACCGTCTCGATAGTCGAGATATTTAGCGGCTTATCCATTTTTTGGCGGATTTGATTTATCGCTACTTCGATGACATTTGGAGTTACTAGCTCAGGCTCCTCCCAGATCGCATCTAGCAGCTGCTCTTTACTAACAATCTGATCGCTGTGACGCGCAAGGTGAGTTAATACTTCAAACGGTTTGCCTTTTAGCTCGATATCTTGGCCTAGGTAGGTGATTTTCTCCTCGTCCGGATCGATGATAAGGTCGTCTATCTTGATAACGTTGGTGCCGCCAAAGCGCAGTCTCGCTTCGATCCTAGCGACCAAGACGTCAAAATCAAACGGCTTTTTGATGTAATCATCCGCGCCGATTCTAAAGGCTTTTACTTCGCTTTCTTTATCGTCTTTTGCCGATATTACGACGACGGCGGTGCGCGGAGATTTATGTTTTATTATGTTGATTAGATCTACGCCGTCTCCGTCAGGTAGCATCCAGTCGGTTAAAACCAAGTCGTAATTTCTAATACCGATATAATACTCGGCATCCTTGAAATTCTCCGAGCTGTCGGTTTGATAACCAAACTCTTGCAAGCCCTCGGCGATGGTTTTGTTTAGAGTTACCTCATCTTCAACTATTAAAATTCTCATTTTTTTCCTTCTATAAAATTTGACGCGATTGTATCATAAATTAAGCGAAATTTCAAGATACTTTAAAAAAAATTTAATATTTAAACTCAGCCCTTGCGCCTACCGTAGCATTTTTGACGATCTCGATTTTTAAAATTTCCATTTTTAAAAAGCTAAGCGAGCTAAATTTTCCCTTCAACTTTTTCGCGCAAATTTCAAGCGAGCTCTCCACGGTGCCAAATTTCTCCCGCGCGTAAATTTCCTCGATAAAATTTATCATTTCCACGTAGTCTATAAACTCGCCACTCTCAAATTCCGCGCTCACTCTTACCTTTTGCGGCGTCACGCGCTCAAAATCAAGCAGCCCGATGATCGTGCTAAATTCGTAATCTTTGATAATCGTCGTCAAATAACACGCTTTTCTTGCCCTGTTATCAGGCGTTTGATGTTTGGTAAGTGCTTATAAACGACCAAAAACGCGATCAAAAATATCGGTGCATAAGAGTCGATATCAGGGATCTTCGGCTGCAACGCAAAAGTAGCTACGATAAACGCCACAAGCGCGGCTAGCGAGGCTAGCGAGGAGATCTTAAGCAGCTTGCCCACGACAAACCAAACTCCAAGCGCGATAGCGATCTCAAGCGGCAAAAAGACCGCCAAAACGCCAGCTCCAGTGGCTATGCCCTTGCCGCCTTCAAATTTCAAAAACGGAGAATAGCAGTGCCCGAGTACCGAAAGCACCGCCATCGCCCAAAGCGTCGCAGGAGCAAGGCCTAAAAATTTCGCGATCAGTATCGGCAAAACGCCCTTTAAAACGTCGCAAACGACGGTCAAAATCGCGATTTTTTTAGCGAGTTTGGGGTCTTTTTGCTTTAACACGCGCAAGACGTTGGTCGCGCCGATGCTGCCGCTGCC
>CAUQJU010000234.1:0-3259 GCA_963518005.1 uncultured Campylobacter sp. | reverse complement strand
CCTTAAGCGCGGCAAACATCGCTCCGATCGAAATTTGGGGCGTAAAAAACGATTTTGAAGGCTCGCTAAGCTTTACTAAGCAAAGCAGGAGCTTTGAGGATTACGAAGACGACGAGATGAACGACGACGTCTCGTATAACGGCAAAACCATCAAAAAAAGCGAACTACCGGTCGTCGATTATCATGTGCCCTTTTCGGCTAAATTCCGCCACTCGGCTAAATTTAGCGGCTTTAGCGTTTCAAATTTCATAAACTATACGAGCAAAACGGACGCGCTACTAGGCGGCTGGAATAGGACGCGCGGGATGTACGTCTACGAGCGCCAAAAGCTGCCCGCATACGCGACTTGGGATATGCGCATAGGTTACGAAAGGCGGCTGGCAGGCGATTTTCGAGCGTTTGTAAATCTTGATATAAATAATCTTTTAAACAAAAAATTTATCGCCTCAAACGAGGGCAACTACTACGAGTACGGCCTTGGCCGCAACTTTTGGCTGGAAGCGGGTATGAAGTGGTAATTTGCTAGGATTTATCCCGAAATTTACCGCGCAAGACGCGGTAAAAGCGGGTTTGCGGCAAAATTTGCGAGCTTTAAAAGGCTAAAGCGCTTTGGTTTGGTTTTTATACGCGCCTTAAATTTGCGCCTTTTGGTTAGTTTTGGGTTTTGCCTTGCGGCTCAAAATCGCAAATTTGCCGTTTGCGCACGGCGTAAATCCGCGCTTTTGCCCTCTAGGTTTGCTAGTGGGCGTAAATTTGCCTATCTGTAGCTGGCAAAATCGGCAAAATAGCTAAATTTCGCGTAGGCGCTAGCGGTAATTTTTATTGCCTAACGCAAAACGCGCGGGACGGATTTTACGGCTCGGCGATTTTGCCGTTTAAAGCTAATTTTACTCTCGCGGCTTAAAAGGGCGCAAATTTAGCGATGATTTAGCCGTTAGGCCACGTAAAATCACCCTCAAAAGATACGAATTTGTCGCGCCAAAAAGGCCGTGTCGCCCGTGCAGGCGAAATTTATAAGCCAGATTTTACCCGCCGCCCGACAAGACCTCGCGCCGAGCCGTTTTTGCCCGCGCATATCTGCTTTGATTTTTGTTTAAAATGGGCTTAACCGCCCGTAACGCAAAGCTAAAAGCGTATTTTGCGTTTTTAAGCTTAAATTTAAGCGCAAAAATCGGCCGCGCGTTTTGATTTTACGGCAACTAGCCATATGTCCGAGATTTGCTCGCAAAGCTGCTTAAAAGCAAGTAAAATTTGGCGTTTTGGTCGCAAGCTCCGAGCGACCTAGCATCTAGCGCGGCAAAACGCGTATAAATTTCCGGTTTCAGCGGTTTTTTGATATAATCAAAACAAAAGTTAAATCAAAGGAGTAAAATGTATATCGTCCTAGGCGTCCTCGCCGTTCTCGCGCTCGTCGTTATTTCGACTTATAACTCGCTAGTGGGCAAGCGAAACCAAGTCCTAAATATCAAATCAGGCGTCGATACGCAGCTAAAAAAGCGTTTTGACCTCATCCCGAATTTAGTCGCCACCGTCAAGCAGTATCTCACGCACGAGCGCGAACTGCTAGAAAACATCTCCGCGCTTAGAAGCGGCATCCAAAAGGCTGCGGGCGACGAGCAGAGATTTGCGCTAAACGGCGAGCTATCAAATCTGATCTCAAAGTTAAACGTCGTCGTGGAGAACTATCCTGAACTAAAAGCAAACGAAAACGTAATGCACCTACAAAAAACGATAAATGATATCGAGGAGCAGATCTCCGCCGCGCGCCGCGCCTACAACGCCGCCGTGACCGACTATAACAACGCAGTGGAGATGTTTCCCTCAAACATCGTCGCTAGCTGGGCGAGGTTTAGCAAGGCGGCGTTTTTCGAGGTGCCAAAGGGGCAAGACGATCCGCACGACGTGCACGAGCTTTTTAACCGCTAAATTTACGCTCGCTTCGTCAAATTTGAGCTAAATTTAGGCGCTTTAACCGTGCTCTTAAATGTAAGCGGACTTGCTAAATTTGAACGCAAAAAGCGGCGCAAAGGTTAAATTTGGGCGTCAAATTCGGTTTTAATCAAAACGCCGAGGCCCGCAAACGGCGAGCTAAAATTTAAGCGGTTTAAAGCGCAAATTTAAAGACGAAAGCTCGCAAAATAGCCAAATTCGCAAAAACGGCGTTAAATCAAAATGGAGTAAAAATGGACGATCTGGTTTTGCTAGAGCTTGAGCGGCAAAAGGTTTTACGCTCGCTTTTTCGCCTAAAGCTCGGTTGTTTTGCTCTCGCAGCGGGAGTAGGCTGGCTGTTTTACTATTTCTCGCGCGACGCGATACTCGGCGCGGTCGCGTTTTTAGTTTGCGCGGTCGGGGCGTATTATTTTTTCGAGAGCATTTTCACGGATAGCTTTACATTTAAATTTAAACGAAAAGTTATACGCAGCATCGTCGAAAGCTGCGGCCTAACCTACCACCCGGGCGGCTTCGTGGAAAATGATTATTTATATATGATTTATGATTTTGACATCGATAAATACTCGGGCAACGACCTGATTTTCGGGCAGATAGAGGGCGTGCGGGTCAAATTTAGCGACGTAGAGGCGATAAGCATCAAAGAGGATTTGTACAGAAACAAGACGCATAGAGTGCTTTTTGCGGGGCTTTTGTTCGTGGCCGATTTTCCTAAACGCTTAAAGGCCGTCACTCAAATTTGCAGCGGGACGGATGAGTTTAGGGACTACGGCGGCAAGCGCGCCAGGATGGACGACGCTGATTTTGAGCGGTATTTTAGGGTCTACGCGACCGATCAGATCGAGGCTAGATATGCGCTCACGCCAAGCTTGATGGAAAATTTAAAGCTGCTAAAAATGAGATTTCACCGCCCCATAAACATCGTGCTAACCGGGGATAAAATCTGTATGGCGATCCGCACGGGACGCGATAACTTCGAGCCAGATCTGCGCCGACCGCTCGTGGGCAAGGGCGCGAATAGATTTTACAAAGACGAAATCGGCGGATTTTTACGTATCGTCGAGGAGCTACGGCTAAACCGTAAAATTTGGGCGGACTAGGAAGTGCGGTGCTAAATTTGACGGGCGGCGTAACCCGTACCCTAAAAACCCAAATAAGCGTGCGAGACGGAAATCGCCGAGCGCGGCGGTAAAAACGAAAAAGGAGAGCGGATGAAGGGCGTAGCGATAAACGAAACGACGATAGTCGGCGATGATGGGAAATACTATAAATTTAGCTTTGAAGAGGTGCGCGCGGGGCGGCCGGGCGG
>CAUQJU010000233.1:0-3271 GCA_963518005.1 uncultured Campylobacter sp. | reverse complement strand
GTATCTGTCTTTGTATTTTTCAATGGCGCTTTCTAAATTTTCTTCAGCCTGCCATCCTGCCGCAGCCATCACGGTTTCGTGGTACTCGAGGCTGATGTAGTCAAAAATCAAGCTATCTATACTCGGCGCATCGGTGCGAAGCAAGCTCTCGCTGCATCCGGTGCACTCGGCCATGTGTAGCCATATCACGGGCAGCCTATCGCTAAGCTCGGCGGCTCTAGCCACTGTCGGCGCCATAGACGCAGGCAGCGCCATAAACGCCGTCATCGCGCCCGCCCATTTCATAAAATCGCGCCTGCTAAATCCGCTTTTCTTCAAAGCTTCGCCGATTGAACCGCTTTTTAGAGTCGGAAGCGCGGCAAGCACGTTAAGCCTCTCGTTTATCCTAACTAGGACGTCATCTCTCATGCTCTCTCCTTGGAGTGAAATTTGCATTTTGGCATGTTTGATAAAAGAGTAAATTTGTCTTTAATTATTATCAAATAGCTTTAAATATTGAAATATTACAACTAAAATTTAAAATTCTATATTTAGTAAAAGAACTAGTTTTAATAATTAAGTATATTGTTACTTTAGTGATATTTTTGCAAAGAAAGCTCTAAAAATAATTAAAGTATAAAAAGATAAATTTAACAAATCATTTTTACATTTTGATATTTTAAAATCAAAATTGCCCTATTTCTTAATTGGTTTCAAAGCTTTAAAATTTGAAATGCAAATTTACGGCGTCAAATTTTACTCTGGCTACCTTGCATTTCTAAAATTCGCGCGCTTATTTGCATTATCTGCGCAAACACCGCTCCCTTTTGCGTCTCAAGCGAGGCCGCCATATCTTTTGCGTATGGATTTTTGCTCGCTTTTACTCGCTTTATCGCGGCTTCAAGATCCTTTAGCCGTTTTTGCAGTTTTTCTAGCTGTTTTTTTAGGATATCGGCGCTGCTTTCGCCCTCGTTTGCGCCGCTAGGCAAATTTGACGCGCCGCGCAAGATATCGCCCCTATCGCCGCTTTGCAAATTTACGCTTTTTAAATTTAGCGCGCCCGAGTTTAAATTTGCCGCGCTAGCCATCGCAGAGCTTTTACCGACGCTCATCAAATTTGAGTTTAAATTTATGTTTAGTTTTACATCCATCGCCGTACCTTTAAATTTAAAAGTATATCGGCAAATTTGAGTAAAATTTAAGGCGCAACCGTAAATTTCGCTCTCAAATTTATGGATTTTAAAGAAGGCTCGGCAAAATCGCCCAAATCCCGCCGAGCCCAAAAGTCAAGCAACTAAAATTTATTCCTTCGGCGCGATCATATCCTCAGGCACCACCCACGCGTCAAATTCCTCGGCGCTTAGAATGCCCGATCTAAACGCCACCTCGCGCAGCGTCGTGCCGTTAAGGTGCGCGGTAATGGCGATCTTAGCGGCATTTGCGTAGCCGATGTGCGGATTTAGCGCGGTTACTAGCATCAGGCTTTCGTGCAGCAGTTTGTCGATTTTAGCGGCGTTTGCCGTGATACCGCAAGCGCAGTGTTTCTCAAAGCTATTCATCGCGTCGCTTAGCAAGCGGATGCTTTGGATGAGGTTATATGTGAGCACCGGCTTAAAGACGTTTAGCTCGAAGTTGCCCTGGCTTGCAGCGACGGAGATCGCGACGTGGTTACCCATCACCTGTGCGGCGACCATCGTGACGGCTTCGCACTGCGTCGGATTTACCTTGCCCGGCATTATCGAGCTTCCGGGCTCATTTTCGGGGATGTTTATCTCGCCGATGCCGCATCTTGGCCCGCTTGCTAGCCAGCGCACGTCGTTTGCGATCTTCATCAAATTTGCCGCCAGACCGTTTAACGCGCCGCTTAAAAACACCTCGGCGTCGTGGCTGGTTAGGCCGTGAAATTTATTCGGATGGGATTTAAATTTAAACGCCGTGCCCGTTAGCGCATTTAGCTCATCGCTTACCATCTGGCTAAATTTCGGGTGCGAGTTTAGCCCCGTGCCCACCGCGGTGCCGCCGATAGCAAGCTCCTCTAAAAACGGCATAGTAGCTAGGATCTGCGCCTTGCTCGCCTTTAGCATATGCGCGTAGCCGCTAAATTCTTGCCCGAGCGTGAGCGGCGTGGCGTCTTGCAGGTGAGTGCGACCGATCTTTACGATCCTCTCAAACTCGGCGGTCTTTTTATCCAGCGTCGCTTCAAGTTTTTCGATCGCGGGCAGTAGCTTTTTTTGAAGCTGCTGCACAAAGGCTATTCGCATCGCCGTAGGATAGGTGTCGTTTGAGCTCTGGCCTTTATTTACGTGATCGTTTGGATGCACGAATTTTGCGTCTCTCGCGTCCAGCGCCGCTTTATCGCGGAAATTTAACCCCAAAATCTCCATCGCGCGGTTTGAGACGACCTCGTTTAGATTCATATTCGACTGCGTACCCGAGCCCGTCTGCCACACGACTAGAGGGAAATTTCCGTCCAGTTTGCCGTTTAAAATTTCATCGCACGCCTGCGCTATCGCCTCTGTTCGAGGCTCGTCTAGGCGGCCCAGCTTGCGATTTACCAGAGCGCACGCCTTTTTTAGATAGGCAAAGCCCTCTATGACCTCTCGCGGCATCGTCTCCAGCCCTACTCCGATCTCGAAATTTTCATGGCTGCGCTGCGTCTGCGCTCCCCAATACTTGTCATTCGGAACCTTTACCTCGCCCATCGTGTCTTTTTCTACTCTATATTCCACGGCTTTATCTCCTTTAATTAAATTAGTATTTGAAATTATATATCAATTATCATAAATTTAATCTTTCGAGATTTTACGCGCGAATTTCGATATAATCGCGAAATGAAAAGAGTTTTAGCTAAATTTATCAAATACTTCACCGCAGTCGCCCTACTCTGCTTTGTAGCTTTTTTGGCGCTTGACTTTGCCTATCCGCTCGACGTCAAAGCGCTAAAGCGGGAAAATTCGCTCATACTTTTTGATAAAAACGGCCAGATCGTCGCACTTCGGCCTAGCAGCGACGAAATTTGGAGATTTGAGGCTAAAGACGTCCCGCAAACGCTAAAAGATAGCGTTATTTTGTTTGAGGATAAATTTTTTTACTACCACATCGGCGTAAATCCATTCGCCATGATCCGCGCTGCCGCGCATAATCTCACACACTCTAACCGCATCGGCGCATCCACGATCACTATGCAAGTCGCACGTATGATGAAGCGAGATGAACGCACCTACGCGAATAAATTTAAAGAAATCTTTACCGCGCTTCAGCTTGAGTGGCACTATAGCAAGGACGAGATTTT
>CAUQJU010000232.1:0-3277 GCA_963518005.1 uncultured Campylobacter sp. | reverse complement strand
TGCTTTGCATCGTAGGCACGCTTATCGCCGCGGCGCTAAAGTTTTTGCTTACCAAAGCCCTGCGCGATCCTTATCCTATCGAGCTTGCGGTGCTTGGCATCTACCTAGCGCTAGGGTTTATCTACGTGCTTGCTTGGTCGAGGGTAGATCACGTCGAAAATCGCAATCAAGACTGAGCAGATCCCGTCAAAATCGCATTTCAGGTAAATTTAGACGACAAAAGCGAAAAATCGCGCGATTATGCTAAGCTCGTTTAAATTTAAGCAAAGCTAAATTTAAATTTATCATAAATCCGCAAATTTAAACTAGCGACGACTTTAAATTTAACTCCGCAAAAGCCTAAATTTAACCCAAAACCGTTTGATGCTATCGTTAATTTCGGCTTGTTTCTTGGTGCGTTTTTGTCGGTTTAATACTAGGGCAGTATGTAGCGCAAATTTCATATTTTTACGGGCGCTTAGACGCAAAAAACGCGTAACCTTAAAAAAGCTAAAAGTTGCGGGCAAGTATCGCCGCTAACGCAAAAACATCCTAATATCAAGCATCTAAAAGCCTAAAAACTGCGATTAACGATTCCAAAAACGGCAATAAACGCAAGCAAAAAAGGCGAGGTAAAAATTCACTTTAAAATTAAATTTAACCCCAAGCCGCCCAATAAAGCGCGCCGTGCAGGTAATGCTGCAGCCCAGCAAGGCGAATTTACCGCAAAATAATAGTTGCCGCAACCAAGGCAGCTACGATAACCGCCGTTAGAAGTAAAATTAGCAGGCCAAGCATTGCGCGCCCGGGCATAAAAGCTCGCATCGCTGCGGCCTCGGTCGCCGAGTGAGGCAAAACCGGAGAATTTATAATTTTACAATCGCCAAAAATCGCTATGGCCGCATTTTAAAATTTGCTAAAACTATGCCTTGGATAAAGCGGTGATTTAAACAAAAAAGCGCAAATTTATGTTTTATTTTTTCATTGACGTAAATTTGAGATTGCGTCATCTTGGCTCATAAAAAATTTAGGAGTGACTTTATAATGACAAAATGTTTAAAATTCGGTGCTAATATTTGCGCCACAAAATTTAAGGAGAAAAAATGAGAAAATTTATACTTTTAGGAGCGGCTGCAGCGATGGCTTTTGCGGAAATTTCTACGGTCCAAGTTAGTCCCGAGGCGATCAAAAACTACGAGCAAATCGTTGATATCAGGACGCCTGCTGAATGGATGGAAACGGGCGTGATAAAGGGCGCAAAGACTATCACTTTTAACGCAACCGATAAAGAGGGATTTTTGAACGAGCTTAAAGCCAATGTCGATCTAAAAAAACCGGTCGCGCTCATATGCAGAAGCGGACGCAGAAGCGCTGCAGCAGCGATGATGATAGATTCGCCGGAGCTAAATATAATAAATCTTGACGGCGGTATGGGCAGCCTCATAAATCAAGGCTACGAAACCGTGCCGTATCAAAAATAATCCACAAATTTTACTTTATAAATTTCGTCCGTCAGGCTTAAATTTGCGCTAAATTTTAAGCTTGGCGGAGCTGATTTGTGCTCCACTCGCGCGTAAGACGGCGGTAAATTTTAAACTTGCCGCCGTTTCTTATAAAATTTAATAAACACAAAAGCGTATCGCTTTAAATTTTAGCAAGCGTAAATTTGACCAAAATTTAAAATTTACGCCAAAAACAGTCTCGGCTTTAGCTTTAGCAAGCAAACATACGCCGCCAGCGCGCTTTGCTCTCTTATGTAGTTGCGATCGCCGTTTAAATTTAACCTCTCGATCATGCACTCGCCGTCTTTGGCGTAGGCTCCCACAAATACCGTCCCTACGGGCTTTGCCTCGCTGCCGCCGTCAGGCCCAGCGATACCGCTGATAGCTAGCGAAAAGTCCGATTCGCTCGCCTTTAGCGCGCCTTTTAGCATCGCCATCACGCACTGCTCGCTCACCGCGCCGTAGGTTTGTAAAATCTCATCGCTAACGCCCAGCCAGTCGCGCTTCATCTTATTTGCGTAGGTCACTAGCGAGCCGTTAAATGCCGCCGAAACTCCGGCAAAAGCGCCGAATTTTGCCGCAGCAAGCCCTGCAGTGCAAGACTCGGCAAAGGTAAGCTTGAGCCCGCTTGATATAAGCGTGCTAGCAACGTGACGGAAAACATCCTCGCCCTCAAAAAATTTGCCCGAAAAGAGATTTTTCGCGCCGTTTATAAAGCCGCTGGTTTGACCGAATTTATTGGCCTCTACTCTGATTAGCGCCAAATTTGATAAAATTTGAGACGAATAAATCTGCACTTCATAGGTTTTTGCCAGCGGTTCGAGCAGGATTTTCGCACTCTCCTCGTCGATATCGACCAGATGAAAATAGCCGAAATCTCGCTGCGTTTTGATCTCGATAACAGGCAATTTTTGATTCGCGTCAGCCTTTAGTAAATTTACGTAAGTTTGATTTAGTTTGATTAAAAAGCCCTCGTCGCTAAATTTTTCGGCTCTGCTAGGAGCTAGCATTTGCGGGGATTTTAGCTCCAAAATATCGCCGCTTAAAGTGGCTAAAATTTTAGCCGCGACGGAGCAGTTTTGACTCGACGCGTAGATACAAAGGCTGTCCGAACGCGCGCAAAGATGCTCGATGATAAACGGCAGTTCCTTGTCGCTTTTACTAACGAATCTAAACTCGCCAAGCTCGCCGAAATGCCGCTTGTAAGCGCAAAAAATATAATCCAAAAAAGGCGCGTTTACGCCGATATCTTCGCCGATGATCAGTAGTGCGTTTTTCACTGTTTTCTCCTTTAAAAGCCGAAAACATCTTACATAAATTTAGCTTAAAATAGCGTTTTTTCAGTAGCATTTAATCGCCGTTTGGATAAAATCTACCAATTTTTTACTTCAAGGCGAACCTATGGATTACAAAGATACATTATTGCTTCCAAACACCGAATTTCCCATGCGCGGCAACCTGCCCGAAAACGAACCCAAACGCTTAAAATCGTGGTTTGACGATAGAAAAATCTACGAAAAAATGAAAGCTAAAAGGCAAAAAGCCACCAAAAGCTTCACTCTGCACGACGGCCCTCCATACGCCAACGGCAACATCCACATCGGACACGCGCTAAACAAAACACTAAAAGACATCATCGCAAAAACACACTATTTCTTCGGCGAAAACGTGAGATTTACGCCGGGCTGGGACTGTCATGGATTACCGATCGAGCAGCAAGTCGAAGTAAAACTGGGCGACAAGAAAAAGAGCCTGAGCAAAACGCAGATCCGAGAGCTTTGCCGAGAGCACGCGAG
>CAUQJU010000231.1:0-3282 GCA_963518005.1 uncultured Campylobacter sp. | reverse complement strand
ATCGCAGATGAGTTCGGCGCCAAGCACGGCCGTACAAAGCCCGCGCGAGCCGTGAGCAGTGCTTACGTAGACGTTTGGCACGTATTTTGGATGCGGATTGGACTTGCCTTTCGTCCAAAGTAGCGATTTGTAACTGTCTTTGTAAAAATCCTCATCATAAAGTCGCCCGATGAGCGCAAATCGGTCGCCGCTATAACTGCGGTAGCCGACTTTTGAGCCGATTATTCGGACGTTTTGCGGTATTTTAGGCGCGATGCTTGAGCTGTTTTCAGGCGCAGTCAAATTTGTATCTTGCGCCTGTGCGAAATCGCCCGCTGTTTTGGCGCGCAAATCCGTATTTTTACTCAAATTTATATCGTTACTACTCGCTTCTAAACGATTTAAATTTTCAGCGGCGACGTCTCGGCCAATAGTCAAATTTAAATCCTGCTCGCCGCTTAAATTTAACCGCTCGCTTTTCGCAAATTTACCGTTCAAAAACTCGGCGACGTCGGCTAAATTTTTCTCGTCGTCGCTGGGGCGCGACTCGTCTAAAAAAAGATTTCTATCATAAGTAGCGCCGATCACCTGCACGCCATCTACAGGCGGGCAAACGTAGCCTTTGGCGCTAAAGGGCGCAGGCGTCCAGACGGCGGGCTTAATATGCGTGACCTGACCGCGCACGGAGCTAAGCCTGATGTCGTAGTCCGCAAAAAGCTCCATACTCTCGCTGCCGACAGCAAGCACGAGCACATCGGCGTCGATGCTTCGTCCGTCCTTAAAGCGCGCCCTAACCGCACCGCCCCCAAGCGTCTCAAAGCCCGTAAACTCGCAGTTTAAAAGCGTTTTGATACCCGCGCTTGCCGCTTTGCACATCTTTCTAGGGCGAGCTTTTGCGCCCTTAAAAATAAACGTGCTAGCGTAGGGCTCGTTATCAAATTTTAGCTCAAAAACGCCGTTGTCCGCGTCAAATTCACGCCACTCGTAAAAGCGCTCCAGCGTCTTTTGCTCGTATGCGTAGTCCGTCGCGCCGCAAAACTCTATCTCCTGGGCGCCGAGGTTTCGCTCGTAAAAGCGCGCCGCCTGCAAAAACGCGTTCATATGCATGCGGCCTAAATTTACGGTCGGTTTCGTGATAAGCGGCATCAATATCCCGCAGTGATTTCCGGAGCCGTTTAGCGCGATGTCGCTGCGCTTTTCGGCTATCGTGACGTCTAGGCCGCGCTGGCGCAACTTAAACGCGCAAACGCAGCCCGCCACTCCGCCGCCGATCACTAGCGCCGTCCTTGGAGTGATCGTGGCAGCGGGGTCAAATCTACTAAACCAAATTTCGCTCCTAGCTTGTCGCTCGCCCGCAAATTTGGCGCGTAGCATCTCGCGCTTTTTGCCGTAGCCTTTTAGCAAATTTACCTCAAAGCCGCTATTTTGCAAGGCTCTTTTTAGCGCGCCCGAGGCCGAATACGTGCAAACAGCGGCGCCGGGAGCGCATAAATTTGCGATTTTAGCGCAAACCCGCTCGCTCCACATCGCTTCGTTTTTAGCGGGAGCAAAACCGTCCATAAAAACGGCATCCGCGATAAAGCTAAGTTCGTCCAAAACCGTATCCACGTCGCCAAAACACAACGTAAGTGTGACGTTTGGAGCCAAATTTAGCCTGTGAAATCCGCGAACAAGCGGCGGATAGGCGCCCAAAAGCTCGCCCGAAACGTCCGCTAGCTCGCTAAAATTCGCGTAAATTTTAGCTAGATCGTCTCTAGCAATAGGCGTTTTTTCGACACTTACGAAATTTAAAAATTTATCAGAGTTTTTAAATCTTTTAAAAGCACAGAGGAAATTTAATCCCGCGCCAAATCCCGTCTCAAGTACGTTAAATTCGCTCTTTTTCTCCCAAAATTCATCAAAAACGGAGTTAAAAACATACTCACTCTGACCTATGGGATCATCTGCGTTAAAGTAAATGTCGTCAAATTCGGGACTAAACGGGACGGCGCCTTTAAAAACGACACGCGCGCTTTTCATCGCTGATTTGAAAAATAGACGTCTACGCCGTCTGCAAGCCCCTTGGCTAGGGCGTCTTGGTATTTTGAGTTGTTTATTAGCTCGCCCTCGCTAGGATGCGTGATATAGCCGACCTCGACTAGGACCGCTGGCATCAGCGCGCCTACTAACACCCAAAACGGAGCCTCTCGCACGCCGCCGTCGGTGGTCTTTGGTATCACGGTTTTAGCCTGCGCCAAAACCTCACGCTGAACGTCGATAGCTAGCTTGTTTGAGGCGATGATTTTCTCGCGATTAAGGAAATTTAAAAATGTCTGCTTAGAAAAATAGTTCATCTCATCGACGTCCGATTTATTTTCGAGCGCGGCGGCGTTTTTGCTACGCTCGGAGCGAGCCGGCGAGAGAAAAAAGGTCTCGATACCGCGCATAGAGGCGGTCTTTGCCTTGGTTGGCGCGGCATTTGCGTGGATAGATATGAAAAGATCCGCAGCCTTGTCGTTTGCATACTTCGTGCGGTCGCGAAGATTGATAAATTTATCCTTGCTGCGCGTATAATAAACCTTGTAGCCGCGTCCTTGCAGCTCTTTGCCCGCCTTTTGCGCGATACTTAGCACGATATTTTTTTCTTTGAGCTGGCCGTTTACGGCGCCGGGATCGTCGCCGCCGTGCCCTGCGTCAAGGACGATAACTTTGCCTTTAGCGCTTGTGATTTTTTTAGTACTTGGGGTTTTTGCCAAAGGAACGGGCATCTCCTCCTCGGGCTTAGGTTTTGGAGCGATTTTTTGGTCGTTTTGGGCGGATTTAGAGGCCTGTTCGGCTTTGCTTTGCTGATTTTGAGGCTGAATTTTTTCGTTTTGTTTTGGTTCTATTTGAGCTTTTTGAGGCTCTTTTAAATTTTCCTTGCTTTTGGATTCTGGCGTTTTAGTGCTTAAAGAGTCCGAATTTTGAGCGGTTGCTTTTGAAAATATCACGGATTGATTTTGGACGCGTAGCTTTAAATTATGCTTAAATTTATCGATGAACACCACCCTAACGGTATTTGCGTCAAACTGGCTAATGCGGATCTCGTCGACTAGATAATTTTTGATCCTCTGCGGCTTACCCCCGCTCCAAATACCCTTAAATTCATATATGCTTTTATATGAACCCTTTTGATTTAGATCGGTCTTTTTTACGTCGCCGCCGTCTAAAGGACGACTAAATTTTAGCTCCAGCTTACCGCCCGTATCTGCCGCCTCTAGCAGATATAGCGTCTGCGTCTTTACGTTTTGCGCGTTTTTGCTAGATAACGGAGCGGATGAAAGC
>CAUQJU010000230.1:0-3290 GCA_963518005.1 uncultured Campylobacter sp. | reverse complement strand
CGCTAATGGCGGTTTTGCTAAACCTAGCCTTGTCCGTGCCGCCGTTAAAAGCGTCTTTCTTATCGTGAACGGCGTTATAAACCGCAAATTTAGCTTTTTTAAATTTAGACTTGTCGCTTAGCAAACTAACGTCGTTAGCCTCGTCTAGAGCGATCATCGCGGCAAAAATTTTGCTCGCCGTTTCGCCTAGCTTGCCCTTGGTTTTTAGGTGATACGGGATAAATTTAACTCCGTCTAGCTCGCTAAAGAGTTTGGGCGTGACGGTTTTATCGAATTTATAGCAGTGCGGACACTCATAGCTAAAGACCTTTACGACGCTGTTTTTAGGCACGTCTAGAGGTTTTTGTAGTATCTGATACTCCTTGCCCTCCTCTAGCGCGTTTGCCATAGAGCCGAGTAGGCAAAAGACGGCTAAAATCCGCATAAATTTAGAGATTATTTTCATAGAAATCCTTTGGATTAAATTTTAAAAATTGTATAAAATAAAGGGTAAATTTGAGATTAAGCGAGTCAGCGGGCTAAATTTACCCGCCTCGCGCGGGCTAGCTTGATTTTAGAGCGCAAAATCGCTTTAGCGCAGGCTAGCCGGATCTATGTTTAAAATTTTATACCAGTTGCGAGCGTTTTTGCAGGCTGGGTCTATGCCTTTGCCTTCGGTATAAAAAGGCTCCCACTGCCAATTCTCGCCTCCGGTACAACCCACCGCGGCATAGTTCATCAAAAATTCCTTAAAATTATCAGCTATATAAAGCCCGTGATTTTCGCTGCCGTCGTGGCTAAGATACACGACCTTGCCATAGTTCTCCGGCTCTAACTCAATAGCGATATAATCGCCGTTGCCTACTTGATGAAAAGCCGTTTTGTTATGCCAAACGCGGTCGTATGCATTACCGCAATCACAATATACGTCCTCCGCCCAGCTCTTGCGACTTTCTTCATAGCCTAAAAGCAAATCCAATCCAAAAAGCAGCTCTCCGCATGAGATTTCGGCGAATTCATCAGGCAGCAAATCCTCGCCCTCATCGTCCTCATCCGTATAGATATTCCAATAAAACTCCAAATGGGCGGTGTTTTCTAAAAGCACTTCACGCAAATGCGCAGGCAGCGTATAGCCTAATTTTGCCTCTACGGCTTTGATTTCCTCCTCGGTAGCGGGTTTTTCTATCGTAAGAGGGTCGGTCTCGCCGCCAAAGTCTTCTATTTTTTCTAAAAATATATTTAAACGCTTTTTAAAAAGCTCAAAGTTAAATTCGCTCATGTTTTTCCTTTAATAATATTTTTTAAATTTCTTATCCTGCAAGGCGGTTAGTTGTTCTGCGATAAGAGAGTCCATACGCGCTTGCAACGCCTCGCCTTCGCACTCAAGCCTTGGCAACCACTCGGGAAAGATAGACGTATCGCAAGGCGCCTGTTTGTCTATAAATTTAGCCTTAGAAGCGCTCGTAAGCACGTCAAATCTCGCCCAGAATTGCCATAAGTAGTTTTTACCGTAGTCTAAAGCCTCCCTTAGGTCTTTTAGGTTATTCTCCAAGAAAAATAGGCTCAAATACCTACGAAAATATAAATCAAGCGCTTGCGTCTGCTCCTTATTTAACCCCTCCTCCCACCGCCTCAATGAGGCGCCGGATACGCAAGAAATCGTGCAAAAGGCGTTTCGCACGGTCTCTTTAGCGGTTTTAGATTCATCGGGAGATTTTACGAACCAAAAGCACTCTTCTTTCTTTGACTTTGATAGTTGAGGGATTTGAGCTATCAGGCATACGGCCTTTTCCACCGGATACCAAAGGTCAAAATCCCCCGTAAAAGGAACCGCTAGCAGCTCCGGTAAAAATGCCGACAGCCCATCGTATCGCCCGTTCGCATACAAGATAGCCGTTAGCTCGTAAAGCTTATAAAGATCCTTTTCCCTCTTTAGAGGAAGCTTTTTTTCTAGCTTCTCAAAGTGGCTTTTTTGCTTAGGGGTTGCGCAATAAGGCGCTAAAATTTCTATATTCATCAGTAATATTTTTTAAATTTCTCATCCTGCAAGGCGTCTAGTTGTTCGGCTATCAGGGCGTTCATATAGTTTTGCAGCTCATCCCTGCTCTTATAAGTAGGTTGGCGATCCTTATCGGGAAACTCAAGCGTTTTGTAATCTACTTCTTCATTGATGAGTTTTACCCGTGAAGCGTCTATGATTAGGCTCATACGATATGAAAATTCATAAGAAGTTTCTTTCTCTTCTATGCACTTATGAAGATATTGCAAGGTATTGTTTAAAAAGTAAAGCGCCAAATAATCCTGGAAATAGTCATCATACATATCTTGAAAATCAGGCAAGCCTTTATATTCGGTAACGCTTTTAAAATGCAAAAAACACGCTTTGCGCTGTTCCGGCGTAATGGTAGGTACTTCGGCGATGAGTGCAAAAGAGCGTTCTATGGGATACCATAGGTTAAAATTTGCAGCAAAAGGCACTGCAAGTACTTCAGGCAAGAAAGCTAATAAGCCCTCATATTGTTTGCTTACAAACAGGCGCTCTATGAGTTCGACAACGGTTTGTAGGTCTTTGCTACTTTTGAGCGAAAGCTTTTTACGGAGCTTTTCAAGGAGTTTTTGCTGTTTTGCTGTAGTGCAATACGGCGCTAAAATTTCTATATTCATTACTATCCTTTCGGCGGTTTTTGGTATTTTATTAAATTTTTACGGATGGCTGGTTAAATTTTACTTTATCTTATTGACTTTTTTATACAAATCCTTAAGCAAGGCGATATGACTTTGGGTCTGGGCTACGAGCTCCTGCTGGCTCTGCGTAGTCTCAGCCGTATAGAGCAATGCACGGCAATACTCATCAAGCAAACTTATATTTAGTTCATATTCGTCATTGAGAGTTCTTGAGTGTTTTGCGACGTCTTCTTTTCGAGAAGCAATCGTTTCCCCCGAGCGAATGATAGAAAGCGTCTTATTAACGTTTGCTTTAACCCACGCATCTATATAGGCCTCATCGTGTTTGCCCTTATCTTGTTCTAATATCTGTCTTTTAGTGGATTCATACCAGAGATTAAGGAGGCCATGGTGTAACTTCTTTTGTGTGGATGCATCGATGATAAAGTACTTCAGGTAGTAGACCGGCTCCATAAAAATCCAGTTAAGAAACTGTTTTTTGTTTTCGGCGGTTGGGTACCCCTGCGCTACGAGATAGTCTATGCAAAGCTGCACGGCAGGCATATTGCCCGCTACGAAAAAATCATATACGAGGAAAGTGAACTTCTGGGCATCAGACTGGCGGGTGAACTTAAATCCCTTTTCAA
>CAUQJU010000229.1:0-3294 GCA_963518005.1 uncultured Campylobacter sp. | reverse complement strand
ATCGGGTGCTTTGCTAGGTGGGCGCTAAATTTAGCTCTAAATTCGGCTATGGCTTCATCCGTTTCAAAGATTTTGTATTTTTCATCCAGGCTCGTCTTTTCGTCTATGCCGAGTTTTGCCTCGTCAAATCCTATGCGGTTTAAAAGCGAGATGATGGAGTATACGGCTATGCTTTGCTTCATAAACCTATCGCCGAAGCTTGATCTTATGTTTTCGGCTAGGTTTTTGTTAAAACAAAGCACTAAAAATTTCTCGCTATCGTCTCGCTCTAGCCTGTTTGCGACGAAATTTGCTAAAATCATCGTCTTGCCCGTGCCGGCCACGCCCCTTATCACGCGAAAGCCGCCCGTATAGCCGCTCATGATACTAAGCTGCTTACGGTCAAAAAACATAATCTCGTCTTTCGTAATTATCGGGATGATTTTTTGTTTTATCTTGCTTTGGCTAACAAGCATTTGCGAGATTTTTAGAAACTCTTTTTTGTTTGGGATGTGATCCGCAACGGATGAGTGAAAAAACCTGGCAAATATGTCGTTGTTATTAGCCAAATCATCTTTAAAAAATGTATGGTTTTTAAAATTTTTATAGCTTGGATTTTTTTCATAAAATTTATCGGCCTCGTCCTTGCTAACAGATGGAAATATTACTCGGTATTCCACGTTTATCGGCACTTTTTTAAGCTCGAACTGGATTTTAGCAAGCAGCATTCTTTGATAAATTTTAACCTGTGCGTATGGATCGTTTGCGCTATCTATCTGATTTAAATTCGACCAGTTTTTGACCTCGATGACGTAGATACCAAATACAGGATGAAGCAATAGCAGATCGATCTCCTTTGATGAACCAGCCGCATCATCAAGCGTAGCTTTTGGGATGAGATAGTAGTTCTCGTCGCCTTTGGAGTTTAAAATTTTGCCTATGGCTTCAAATACGTCCGCCTCGCCTTGCTCGCCTTTAAAAATTTTACTAAATATGCTTTTTATTATATTCAAGGGTTTTCCTTTGTTAAATTTGAAGTATTATAGCGGTTTTTAAAAATGTTTACTTGCCGGTATTTATAAATATCCTGCAAAATTTCTCCCAATCGTGCAGATAAACCAGCCTCTCGCTCTCTATTTCCTTGCCGTTTTTGTCGACAAATACGCCTTGCGTCGAGCCAAGACTCCTTTTGAGCCAAAATTCGTAAAACGGTAGCTTTTTAATATCGCTTTCTTTTACGCCAGAGCAGTAGCCGTTTGAAAATATCTCAAGTCCGAAGTAGGTTTTTTGTTTAGCCTGCTCTCTCATAGAGATAATGCTCTCCTGGCGGTATCGCTAAGCCAAGCCGAGCGGTTGTTGGTTATTCTATCTATGGCGTTGATTATGGATTCGGGCATAGTGATATTGATGCGTTTAAATTTGGTATCGTCGCCGGGCTCGATTATTTTTACACCCTCTTTTAGGTCCGTTTCTATGACGAATCTAAAAGCCTTTTTTACGTCCGCTATCGCTTCGGCCTCATTTTCGCCGTCGCCCATAACCAAAGGATAATCCTTATATCTAGCCAGATATCCGTCGCCTTCGTCCTTTGATAGCTTTTTGACTATGATCTCGTAAGGTAAATTCATGTAGTATTCAACGTCTTTTTTCATTGATCGTCCTTTAATGCTTTTAAAACTATTTTTACGTAAATCGGCTTTACCAGGCGTTTATACGGTATGGTTATCGTATCTTTGCCCGCCTTTCTAAACTGCCAATGGCTTGAACCGTTATTTGAGGCGCTATATCCTTCGTTTTCTAGTAAAATTTTAAGCGTCTCAAACCTAACATTAAGAGGATTTTGGGTAAGTTCGCGTATCAATTTATCTTTTTTGCTCACCTTAAATCCTTATTTTTAGTAAGTATTATATACACATCTAGCTTACTTTATCGTTAATGTTTCAATCGTTCTAAAAATTTTAAACGACATAGCTTATCAAAAAACCAATTCGTAACTCGCACTAAAGCCATTTTTTCATTTAGAGGCGTTTTATATCTCCACGACGATAATCTTCGGTTCTTTTAAATTCCTATCGCAACCGGGATTATAAATCGTGGTATACTTTAGCCTGCATATATTTTTTATAGGATTATGGATATGCCCGCAAAGAAGGATTTTTGGGCTTATGACTTGTTTGCCGATAGCATTATAAAGTTTTTCGCTACCGTAATCATCGCCGCTAGCACTAATGGACGCCTTAGTATATGCAGGCGGAACATGCGAAAGTAAAACATCGCACTGAGTAAATTTTTCATAATTAGGCCTCAAATATGGAGCACAGCCGAATTTTACTCCGTCTATTTCTTTTACGGCATTATCGGCGTAAATATTTGGGATATCGTTTAACCACTCTTGCTCGTAGGATAAACCCACATCGTGATTTCCGCTACAAACAAATACAGGTTTAGTAAAATTTGTAATCCATTTGCTAACGTAAGCTATCTGCGGAGCTATTCCGCTCTCGTCAAAAGCGTCGATAAAATCGCCCGTAATGCAAACAACGTCGAAATTTGATTCAATATCTTTGATAAATTTGAACCACGATTTATTGTAATGTAAATCGGTTGCATGGAGGATTTTCATTAAAAAGCCTTGAATTTTATTGAAATTTTAACATGCGGCATATAAAAACATCATTATATAAAGTCCGATTTTATGGGCCTTTATATGATATTAATAAAAAATGACGATTTTTCTCATGCGTGACCCGTTTCTGCTTGCATCCATTCTCACGATTCGATACACTAGCCTTGTATATCCCAAAAAAGGAGACAAAAATGAAAAATCTATATGTAGATTTTTTCGAAAGTTGCCGTATTTATTTTAACGGCGAGAATTTTGAGTTTATTGGCTACGGCGGTAGACCAATGCCAACGAAAACCCTTAGCAGCGATGAAGAATCGTGGATAAACTGCTGGGAAACTATCGAAAAAACAGGGATAAGCGTAAATCCATTGAATGGAGAGCCCGACTATACTTGTTTTGTAGAACCCTATTATTTTTCTGATCATGGCTATTACTGCTTTGTCGAGTACTACCTAGACGGAGACGAGGATGATGGGGTTTTTCGTATCAAGAGCTACGAATTTGTTCATCCCGACGATACTGAGCGAATAGCTGAGCTAGACAAGATCGTAAAAAATAGCCAAGGGGTGTATTTGAAATAATTTTCATAGCTGAAATTTGTGTTAGTTTACGCAAATTTCAGCCGATTTTTATCTTTTATGAATAAAATTCCATTACCTTTATACAAAATTTAACCCGAAAATTTTCCG
>CAUQJU010000228.1:0-3299 GCA_963518005.1 uncultured Campylobacter sp. | reverse complement strand
TTTTATTTTGCCGTGCGGTACGTATCGTTTGAAGCGTGCGAAAGGTACGGATGATTGGTGTCCGCCGTTTGGTAAATTCGGCTTTTTAAGGATCGGTTTTTGGGTTTGCTTTTTAAATTTACCGTAAATTCGGTATCTAAACGCAAGAACCGACCCGGATAAAATTATAATCCCGGCCAAAAGCCGTTTTAGCCGGGATTAGAGAGCTATTTTCCGGCCGTTAGCATCGTCTTTAGTATGCGCTTACCAACCTCGACGCCCGGCTGATCGTAGGTGTTTATGCCTAGCATTATGCCTGTAGCGGACGTGAGAAGCTCAAAATAATAAATCAAAAATCCCGCGCTCGCCTCGTCTAACCGCTCAAGCTCGATGACGTCCACGCTGATGCCTTCTTGCACGAGCGCATGCATGGTGGCGCTACACTGGGCGTTGATTAGCTCGCCCAAATTTAGCCCGTTTACGAAGTCGCAGCCCTCAAGGCCGTTTAGGCTAATGCTCGGTATCGCCGTGTTTGCGTCCGCGGCGGCTACCTTGATGAAGCTTACCGTTTTGTCCTTCACGCCGTCCATGATGAGCTGCAAAAAGCTGTGCTGATCGCGCGAGCCGATGAGTCCGACGGGCGTGAGCCCGTAGCGTTTGTAGCCCTTTTTCTTGCCCAAGCTCTCCGCCCAAAGCTGCACGTACCAGTCGTTAAACTCCAAAAACCTATCGCCGTAGCTAAATATCACGTTGATCTTGGCGTTTTTATGCGTCGCGTAGTGGTAGGCTTTTTGTAGCAGCGTATCGTCGCCGTCCTCTAAAAATCGCTTTTTACACGCCCGCGCGCCCTCTAGCAGCGCCGCCGCGTCGTATCCGCATAGCATCAGCGGTACGAGTCCGATCGCGCTAAGCACGCTAAATCTGCCGCCGACGTTTTTAGGGATATTAAAAAATTTGACGCCGTTTTGCTTCGCGTAGGCTTCTAGCGGCGAGGCGGGGTCTGTTATGACGATAAAATTTGCGCTCAAATTTGAGGGCTTAAAGCGCTCCAAAATGCACTTAAATAGCGTGATCGTCTCGATCGTAGTGCCCGATTTTGACGAGATGATAAAAAGCGTCTCGTTAAATTTGACGCTTTCGCAAACGCTCTCAAAGCTAAAGGCGTCCACGTTATCGAGAAAATAAAGCTCTCGCTCGCGGCTCCTTTTTGCGCTTGAAAGCATCGTTTTTAGCGCCTTGACGCCCAGACTGCTACCGCCGATGCCTACTAGCACGACGCTTTTTACGTGTGCGAGCGTCGTTTCAAACTCGGCTATTTCGCTTAGTAAATTTGCGCCGATTTCGGGCAGGTGATAGTAGCCGATCTCGCCGCCTTTTAGCTCGTCGTTCATGCGTTTGGCGTAGGAGCCGATCGCGCTTAGCGGCGTACGCTCGAAAAATAACTCATTTTTTAGCATTTTTGCCTAGCTCGTAGAAGAAATTGGTCGCCTGCACGAAGCCATCGACGCTACCGCAGTCAAAGCGCTTACCTTTAAATTTATACGCTAGCACCATGCCGTCTTTGGCTTGCTCTTTTAGCGCGTCGGTGATTTGCACTTCGCCGTTCTTGCCGGGTTTGGTGCGCTCTAGGATCGTGAAAATATCAGGCGTCAGGATGTAGCGGCCGATGACGGCTAGGTTGCTCGGAGCTTCTTTTGGGTCCGGTTTTTCGACCATGTCGCTAACCATGAGCAAATCGTCCTCGATCGCGCGGCCCGTGACGATGCCGTAGTTTTTGCTCTGCTCGATCGGCACTTCCATTACAGCAACGATGCTGCAGCGGTACTTTTCGTAAATTTTTACCATTTGAGATAGCACGCCTTCGCCATCTTCATTGATGCATAGGTCATCGGCCAGCACTACGCCAAACGGCTCGTCTCGCACGAGGACTTTACCCGTGTGGATGGCGTTTCCTAGGCCTCTCATGCTCTCTTGGCGCGTGAATGAAAACGTGCAGCGCGCCATCAGCTCTCTGATCTCGGTTAGCAGGTGTTCTTTATTGGTGCCGGAGATTTGATGCTCTAGCTCGTAGCTGATATCAAAATAGTCCTCCAGCGCGCGTTTGCCGCGACCGGTGATAAATGCCATGTTTTTCATGCCGGCCTCTAGCGCCTCGTCCACGCCGTAGTGGATTAGCGGTTTTGTGAGGATCGGCAGCATCTCTTTTGGCAGCGATTTGGTCGCAGGCAAAAATCTCGTGCCGTAGCCCGCAGCGGGAAATAAACAAGTTTGTATCATAATTTTCCTTTTAATTTTTTAGGAGATTATAGCGAGTTTTGGCTAATTTGGAGTATTAGGGGCGGTTTTGAGCGGTCAAATTTGACTAAATTTAAATTTTGCCGGCCGAGACCCGAGTCTTGAAAATGTGAAATTTAACTCCATCAAATTTAAAAACCGAATTTTGCATTGTCAAGATACGGTTCTCGGTGTGTAAAATTTAAAATAAAGCTAAAAATAGGGCGCAAATTTATGAGTTTAAAATGCGCCGATATAAAGCAAATTTGACCGCCGGAGGGCGGCAAATTTATATCCCTCTAAACGCCGCTTTCGCGTTTTCTAGGTCGTTTGCATCAGGGTGAGTCGCAGCTCTTGCCCATCTGGCTTCGCGCTCGGGAGTTACGGCGTAGCGCGGGTCGTTAGGGGCTGCTTCGCCCATTTTGCGTAGTTGCTCGATGACCTTTGGATCGATCGCGCCTTGACAGTAAAACTCGCGTAAAATTTCATTTTCGCCCTCGCGTAGCACGACTTTTGCCTTTTCTAGGCAGTTCATCGCGTGCTCGTGCTCTGGATCCATGCCAAGCGTCATGAAAACGCCCGTTTTTTTGCCCTTTATCTCGCGTAAAAAGCGTTTAAATTTAGGCTCCGCGTCGCCCTTATCGACGTAAAATCCAATCGCGATAAAGTCGTAACCGTCCAAATTTAGGTGTAGATCCTCGGTAAATTTGACCGCCTCGCAGCCAAGCTCGTTTGCGATGGCAAGACCGACTTTCTCGGTATTTCCGGTCGCGCTCGTGTAGATAACTATTTTTTTCATTCAAAGTCCTTTTGTGAGATATTTGCTACTTCGGTGCCGATCGACATACCCCAAAATACGCCGTCCGTCGTGTAGTTTAAAAAGCCGTTTTCTATGCGCATATAGCCTTTGCTTTCGCATTTTTTGAAAAATTCCGTTAGCGCGCTAAACGTCTCGTCGCTAACTAGGCTTTTAACCTGCGCGAGGTCGATTTTTGGGTACATAAAGAGGCTTTTTAGCCGTCCCTCGGCACGCTGTTTGTCGTCCA
>CAUQJU010000227.1:0-3307 GCA_963518005.1 uncultured Campylobacter sp. | reverse complement strand
ATCGTAGCGAGCTACAAGCGTACTTATGCGAGTTATGCACTCTTGTACCGCTCGTTCTACGATGGATAAAATTTGCTCTTTGAGTTCGCTTAGCCATTTACCATCGACGACTAAGGTTTTTATCTCGTTCTCGTCAAGGGTTTTAAATTTGTCAAATACTTTTTGATTTAGCTCTCCAGTGGCGACCTTTAGTGTGCTTTCGAGTTCTTTTTGCTCGGTTAAAATTTGAAGCGCTTTATTATAAATTTCTTGCTCATTTTTATCGCTAGTTTGCCTTATAGCCTCTTTTAGGCTTTTTAGGGTCATCTTGTCTTTATCGTCATAGGCGTTTGATAGCTCGTCCTCTCCGAACTCATCTACAAAATTTGTAAATTCATCTTGCTTTTTACTAATCTGGGCTTCAAGGAGCGAAATTTGATCTAAAATTTGCGCGAAATAACGCTTTGCTACAAGCTCTGGAGGTATGATCTCGCTTATAAATTTCTTTACATTTCTTCCTGAGCCTAGGATTAAATTCGGCGTTTGTTTATTACCTTTTTCTACTGGTGTTAGATCGCGTGCTGTTAGCCAGCCGTTTTGCGCGATAACATAAACGTCGTCGCTTAATGTATCTGCGACATAGTCCATAAAGACCTGATAAATGTCATAATCACTCACTAACTTAGTTTCTTTAAAGTGCTTTAGAAGGCTTTCGCCGTATGTTTTAATAAGCTCTTTTGGATGGTCTTTTTGTTTTATGGATTTTAAATCGTTTTCCTCGTGCCAATTATTAAAGTGCGATAAAATTTCGTTTTCAAATTTTACATATTCGCTTGATGTTTGTATCGTTGCCTTTAGTTTACTTGGGACAAAATTTGGAGAATAAAGCGAGCCGTTGGAGGTAAAAATTTTAGTTTTTGTTTGTGCAAAAATACTCCAAAATTCGCCCAAGTCATCAATATCACTTTTTGGGATACCGCCGCCGTATAAATGCGCATGTAAGTCTTGCATATCTGCTTTGTCAGCACTATCGATATAACGTGGGATGTTTAGATTGTAATCGTTGCGAGAAATTTCATCCAACGAGACTAAACGGCTGTAGTGTTCTAGCTCTTTTTGCGTTGTAAAGGTATCTACTATCTTATGTATGTCTTGCTCACGAAGGCGATTTTTGTTGCCATCTTTTATAAAACCTTTTGAAGCATCTATCATAAAGACGCCCTTATCGCTTAAAGCTTGGCCTTTTTCGTTAAATGTAACTTGCTTATCTATAACTATAATGCATGCCGGTATACCTGTGCCATAAAATAGGTTTGTCGGTAGTCCGATAACACCTTTGATAACGCCTCGGCGAAGTAGCTCCGTACGAATACGAGCCTCAGCATCGCCACGAAAAAGTACGCCGTGAGGTAAGATAATAGCACCCTTTCCGGTAGTTTTAAGGCTCGCTATAAGATGAAGTAAAAATGCGTAATCGCCGTTCTTTTCTGGTGGAATGCCTATTTCAAAACGGTTGTAGATGTCTGCTGTTGGAACTATACCGTTTGTCCAGTTTTTGTTAGAAAACGGCGGATTTGCCACAGCAAAATCAAAACGTTTCAGGGTATTTCTATCGGTAAATGCCGGCTTAGCTATAGTGTTTCCTTGGCGAATGTCGGCGGTGTCGTTGCCATGAAGTATCATATTCATACGAGCAAGCGCATATGTGGCCAAATCCATCTCTTGACCATAGATGCTAAGTCCTAATTTTGACTGATTAGCGGCTTTAAGCAAGAGCGAGCCAGATCCACAAGTTGGGTCGTAAACCGTTATAGAACGGTTGGCGGTAGACGGAATGCCTATGATTTGCGCCATGATGCGCGATACTTCGGCTGGGGTATAGAACTGCCCTTTTGATTTACCGGATTCCGTCGCAAAATGGCGCATGAGATACTCATATGCATCGCCTAGCAAGTCATCACCCTCAGAGCTGTTTGACGAAAAGTCAAGGTTCTCAAAAATCGATACTAGCGTACTAAGCCTATCAACCAGTTCTTCGCCTTTGCCTAATTTATCCTCGTCGTTAAAATCAGCTTGATTTATAACACCTTGAAAGTCATTTGCTTCTGCGATAGAGGCTATCTTTTTGTTTAGCTCATCGCCTATGTTTGGTTTGTGTTTAAGCATGATAATGCTTGCATAGTCAGTGCCTGTAGGCAGTTCTATAAGCGTGCTATCCTTGCGGTCTGAGATATATTTTAAAAACAAAAGTGTTAAAACGTAGTTTTTATAAAGGCTTGCGTCCATGCCGCCGCGCAGTTCATCGCAACTAGCCCAAAGTGATGAATAAAGTTCTGTCTTTTTGAGTGCCATATGAATCACCTTTTTTGCTTAAAATTTTTGATTAAATTATATCATTAAATTATAAAAGATAATGCACTATATATTTTTAGCTTTTCTAAAACCTTAACCATAGCTAGTATATCTAATTTGCAATACTCCCAAAGCGCTTTTCTAATCACGTCTTGTTCTTTTTTTATTTTGCTATTTAACTTTGCACACCCATTCATTGCCTCTCCACCGTTATGGATTAAATTCAAATTTGCATACGCATCCTTAAAATTAGGTACTATAGCTGGCAGAACTTTCTTAATAGATGAGCTTCCGCACATTTTTGGATGGTAGTAAAATTTCTTTACAAATGTTATTTTAAGGTTTTTGATATTGCTATGTATATTCACAAGGTGAGATGAAAATTGCGGAAATAATATGGCCAAATTTTATACTACTCCTTTTCAAAAGTAGCATGATAAGCTAGCACGAAAGCAGAATAAATTAATCACCATAGCAACTATTGCAGGGATTTTCACCCCTGCTTTTAGCACAGCAAAATTTCACCTATCTCAAGCTTTTGCACTATACTAGCGCGATCTTGTATTGTAGGTTCATTTTTACTATAAAGTGTTATTTATTTAAGAACTTAACTAACTCATCTTTAAAACGGTCATCTTCATCATACTCTTCGCATACACAATCATAATTTAACCTAAAATGCACATTACCGATGTACGCATCTACCATTGTTATGTTAGCAGTCGGTTTTTTAGTGTAGGCTTCGATAGCTAGGTTTGCTGGCAAAAAAGAGTCTTGGTAAGTAAATTCATTTTTGGCAATAACACATTTTTCATTTAGGTATGAATTGCAAAATTCTAAAAACTTAGCTCCTAGTTCATCTGCTAGCTCTCTTTGTGTGCTAGCTAAATCTACGAACTGCTGTGCCGCGTGTGGTGGATCACGGCGCGGTGGTTGGGAGGTGAATGGGCGGCGGCGCGGGTGGGCGTGGTGGAGA
>CAUQJU010000226.1:0-3311 GCA_963518005.1 uncultured Campylobacter sp. | reverse complement strand
TGCCATGTGGACTCCTTTTAATGTTCTTAGTTATGGTTTGACGTCTTAAAGGCGGATAAAATTTAAGCTTGGAATGCTTTATAAACCGGCAAATCGGCGCTAGACATATAGATATTTGATACCTAAATTTAGCGTGCGTTACGGTTTAAAAACCTTTTAAGAATACGTGCGATTATATCAAAAAAACATAAAAATCAAATTTATCGGTAAGAATAGAAAATATGATTTAGTTAAATTTAGGCCGAGTTGCCGCAAAAACCCTAATTTTAGTACGCCGTTTTTGAATTTTTTATGCGGTATCAAATTTCTCATTTGCTATTGGTCATGACTATAACGGTATTTTTGGAGACAACGCGGTTTTATAGCAGTGCTACGACGAATGTATATACAAGGTCGTTAGTCTATAATTTGACGCTAAAACAGATTATTAGGCTGGGTTTTGCCAGAGTACCTTTAGTATATTCAACATTAGAGCAAATTTTACTTTTGGACACTCCTACAAATTTTATCGACGCAAGGCTGATGATTTTGTAGCTTGATTGATTTTTGCAAAATTTGCTAAAATTTCGCTAGATCTATCAAAAAAGGTCGCATCGTCGCTTAACTCGGTAACTTAAACCAGGTATAACACAAACGGGCAAGTAGCTAAATTTTGCAGTTTTAAATCTCTAAGCGCACGAGATAAAGGGGCAAAGTTGCCGAATTTTATTTTGCTTAAAATTTGACGAAATCGCTAAAATAGCCAAAATCCGGCATAAAATTAGCATTACGCCAAGCCCGCTCTAAATCGGCAACCGATCCAAAGCGGATAAATTTACGAGTATCAATCATCGCATCCTTCTAAATTTTGCGCCTGAGCGGCGAAAAACGTATCGCTGTGGATGTTTTCAAAAGCAGCCTTTAGCGAGACGAAAAGCTTTGGATTTTGCTTTTCTAAATTTGCCAAAAGCTCCTTGGTTTCGGCTCTAGCGTGAGGCATCTTGATATCAAATCGCATCGCCGGACACGCCTCGTCGCCGATAACCGTAAGCCCGTTTCGCACGGCGTTTTCGCGTAGCTGCCTTTCACGCACGAATATAAACGGCCTGATAACCTCGATACCGTTTGCCGCAACGTATTTTGGAGCAAGCGTCCTAAGCGCGCCGTTATAAGTAAAATTCATAAAAAAGCTCTCGACCGCGTCGTCGAGATGGTGGGCGATGGCGAGCTTGCTAAAACCGTGCTCAAGCGCGTATGTGTAGAGATAGCCGCGCCTCATACGCGAGAAAAAGCTGCAAAAGCTGGAGTTTTTGCGGATCTTGTCCTTAGATATCTCAAAGATCGAGCTGTCGATCACATCGTGCTCGATGCCGTGCTCGGCGCAGTGGCGCGTGAGGTATGCGTAGTCCTCGCCCATACCGTAGCTTAGCGTCACGGCCTTAAACTCAAATTTTTCGGGCGTGACGTTTTGCATGTGTTTTAGCACGTGCGCGAGCGCGAGGCTGTCCTTGCCGCCGCTAAGGCCGAGCAAAATTTTATCCCCGCCGCACACCATACGGTATCTGGCGTTGGTCTGCCCGACCTGGCGCAGCAGACGCTTGCTAAGCTCTATCATAGCCGCTCAATCATCGCGAGCATGAACTGCGCGCTCACGTTTGCCGAGTCTTGTAAAAATTTATCGAAGTCAAACTCCGCGCTACCGCCCGCCTCGTCGCTGATCGCGCGAAGCACGAAAAACGGCACGCCCAAACTCTCGCAAACTAGCGCCACGCTAGCGCCCTCCATCTCGGCCGCATCGGCTTTGAAAGTTGCTTTTAGCCACTCTTTTTTAGCATTATCGCAGATAAACTGATCGCCCGTGGATATGATGCCGCCTTTTAACTCAATGCCTTTTTCAGCCGCGACGCTAGAGGCTAGCGCGTTTAGGGCGTCGTCGCTTTTGATAAAAACACTGGTCTCGGGTACGTAGCCATGCGGGTGCCCAAACGCCGTGATATCGACGTCGTGCTGCACCAGACTAGTCGCATAAAGCATATCGCCGATTTTTAAATTTGGATTTAGCGCACCTGCGACGCCGGTAAAAAGTAGCTTACTGGCACCAAATTTCTCTATCATCGCGCTTGCAGTAAGAGCGGCGTTTACCTTGCCGATCTTAGAGTAGGCGATCACGAGCTCTTTACCGCCGAAATTTGCGAGGTAAAATACGTTATTTGCGTGCTTAACCTCTTTATAGTCCTTGATGCGCTCAAGCAGAGGAGCGACCTCCTCGCGCATCGCGCCTAAGATCGCTATCATTTAAGCTCCTTTAAAAGCTCTTCAAGACTGCCAAGATCGGTGACGCTAAATGTCGGCTTTTCGGTGATTTTTTTGTTGATGCCTTTTAGCACGCTACCGCCAAACTCCACGAAAATATCAACCTCGTTTTCGATGCTTTTGATGCTTTGTTTGTATAAAACGGGGCTAACGAGCTGGGCTTTTAGTAAATTTAGCGCTTCATCTTTCGTGCCGTAAGGCTTCGCCGATGCATTTGAAACGACCGGGTCAAATTTAGCTGCCAACGCTGGCTCTAGCTGCGCCGTTAGTTTCTCGCTAGCGCTCTTTAAAAGTGGGCAGTGGCTAATGACGGACATGTTTAGAGGCAATACGCGCTTAGCGCCCGCTTCTTTAAACGCCGGCTCAAATTTGGCGATGTCCTCTTTTAGTCCCGCGATCACGATCTGACCGTCGCAGTTGTAGTTCGCGGCGTAAATTTGATGGCCGTCCGCCTGAGCGTTTTTGCAAATTTGCTCGACCGTCTCGTCGCTAAGGCCCAAAATAACGCTCATCGTTACGTCTTTGCCCGCGCAGTCCTCTTGCATAAATTTACCGCGTAAATTTACGATCCTAAGCGCACCCGCAAAATCAAACGCGCCGCTAACCGCAAGCGCGCTAAACTCGCCCAAAGAGTGCCCAAGCGCAAATTTAGGCTTTAAATTTGCGCTTTGCTTTAGTGCGAGATAACACATAAACGAGTTTAAAACGATGGCAGGTTGGGTAAATTCGCTCCTGTTTATAAGGTTGTTTTCGTTGAATAGTAGATTTGAAAAGTCGATTTTTAGGCTATCGCTTGCATTTTGCAAAAGCTCGGCAGCCGGGTGGAAATTTTCGTAAATTTCCTTACCCATACCGATGCTTTGCGAGCCTTGTCCGGGAAATATAAACGCTACTCTCATCTAGGTTCTCTTAGTGGCAGCCGCATCCACCGTCGCCGTGGTGGTGACCGTGGTCATGGTGTCCGTGTCCGCAGCAACCGCCCTCACCGTGATGATGGTCGTGATCGTGTCCTCCACATC
>CAUQJU010000225.1:0-3317 GCA_963518005.1 uncultured Campylobacter sp. | reverse complement strand
ACATTTACGGTGTCGATTTCAGGCGTATAGTAACTTTTTAGGCGCTTAGACTGAAATTTACTAGAGATATCTACGATGTCGATACTAGGCAAAACGGTATCGTCCCTGCCGTTTTTGCTTCTGGACACGTATGCTATTTTACCGTCGCTGCCGATATCAAAAGTAGAAGCTCTATTGCTAACGATATAGTCTTTTAGATGCTCGATATCGCTTATATCGTTGATGCCGTATACTCTAAAATTTTGAATCTCGTTTGCGTATAGATATTTTTTGTCAGGAGAAATTTGTAAATTTATAGCGACTTTAAAGTCCTCTTGTTTATAAACTTCTTTTATATTTTTCGGATCGCTTACGTCAAGCGTGTGAAGTCCCGAAAAATCGGACATAAAAACGTATTTGTCCGAGTATATCGCTATATCGCCTTTTTCTATCGGATTAAAAGTTTCCATACTTATAAATTCGCCTATTTTTTTCATGTTGTCATAGGAAATATCTAGGATGACCATGCCGTTTTTAGCTTTTACGTATGCTAGTTTGCCGTTTTGGCTTAATTTGATTTTAGAGTAGCCTTTAGCATCAAATTGAGCCGCTACTTTTATATTTTGAGGATCCGTAACGTCAAAACGCAAAATGCCTAAATTCGGACTTGCCAAGTATAAGCTTTTACCGTCGTTTGACTCGGCGGCTTGGATGTTTTCTACATTATATATGGCCTCTGGGAAATAAAAAAGTCCGAGTAGCTTTATATGGTCTAAATTTGATATATCTATCACGCTTATGCCGTCCCTGTCGTGCCCTAGAGTATAGAGTCTTTTTTTGTCGCGAGATACCATCATGTCGCGCACTTCAAACGGTAATTGGACGGAGTTGTTTATGAGGTCTTTTTTGTATATCGTTATGTCGTCGTTGTCGGCAAATTTGTCGGTATTTTGCGAAATTTGAGCCTCGGCTTTACTCGTCTTTTTTGCCGGTGTTTCAGGACGGCTAATGGTAAAATTTTGCGCTAAGCTTTCAGGCTCCTTGTCTGCATATTTTAGGTATAGAAAAACAAAGGGTAAAATTACGATCAAGACGGTAAGATAGATCGTAAATTGCCGTTTTTTCTTTACGTTTGGATCGATCATTTAAGAAACCTCATAAATCCATAGAAAAAGATGTTTTAAATTCTTGCGCTTTTTGCGACTCTTGGATTTTGTTTTCGAGCTTTGCCGTTACTTCTTTTAGCGCCGTTACTTCGGTTTTGATTTTTTCTACGGCTTGGGCTTTAAACGTATTTATCTTGCCAATGGCCTCTTCTATCTGGCTAAAAGCTTGCTTTAGCGTCTCTATATCCAGCGTCGCATCGCCCGACATTTTGTAGATTTCGCTTGCTTGCGGGTTTAGTCTTTGTGCGTTGGCTAAAATCATATCGTTTGCGAATTTTTTGGTTTTTTCGGCCGTTTCTAACGCGTTTTTTTGATTTTGTAGCGTTATAGCCATCGCGATACCGATCTCTACGGCTCTTTTGGTTACGGCTTTTACGTTTGAGATATTATCTATCAGCTCCCAGTTTGTGTTTATGATGAGGTCGCTAGATAAAAATCCCTGCTGCGTAACGGCTAAAATTTCATATATGCTTCTGATTTTTTTATTTAAATTTAGCAAGACGTTATTTTCGTAAAATTCTCTTTCTTTCGCGTCTAGTTTGGAGATGTTTTGCTCTATGGATTTTGCTATTTTTTCAAACACTACGGCTTTTCGTTGCAAACTTAGGGCTTTTTGTTTGTAGTATTGTTTTTCTTCTTGTAAAAGAGCGTTGTCTTCTCTTAAAATTTTCTCGCCGTCTTCGATGTGCGAGAGCGTCTCTTTTATCGCTTCTTTTGCGCTTTGAAATTTCTTTAGGTACCTGTTTATCGGCTTTGCGACAAAAGGAACAAAAGCCAAAACGCCTTTTTTATCAAAGTCGAATCTGTGCGGATTTATCTGCTCTAGCTCCTCGTTTAGGGCTATTACGGAGCGGCTTAAATTTTGCGTTTGCTCGTCTTTTATGTCACCCAGTTTTGCAAATTTCCCCATCAAGAGCGACGAAGAGCTCTCTAGACTTTGCGCGTCTTCGATCGTAACGCTTTCTAAAATTTCTCTTATCTGCGCACTATCCTTATCTGATAAAAAAGCCAAAAGCTCTACCGCTTTTTGAGAAATTTTTTCCTCGTCTTCTTTGCTAAAATCGTCTTTAAAGATCAAATTTCGTACGTCCGTTTCGCTGTTTCGCGCACTATCTTTTATGTAGTCCGTTAGTATTTCTCGCCCCGCTTTTTCCACGGCTCTCTCCTTATTTTTTGTTAATATTTTTTAATAAAACCAGCATGCGCTCAAGTTCGTTTCGCACGGACGCGGTCTCTTTATCGTTTCGGTTGTTTGCCGCTAGCTCGCTTATGTAGCTATCTAGGTATTCTAAAAGCATAATGTTTGCGGATTCGTATGCTTGAGCTTTTTTTACGATTTGCTCTTTTTTAGTTTCGCCAGTTACCGCGCTAAGCCCTGCGTTTAAACTTTTTATTATGCTTAAATTTTCGATGTATAAAAATAGAGTTTTGTTTATCAGGCTTAAAATTTTAACCGAAACTAAGCTTTGGTCTGAAAATATCTTTCTAACAAAAACCCGCACCGCTTCTATCTTTTTAAAAATATTTTCTCTATCGCTCAGGCTAAAATCAGAAATGACCCTAGCCTCTAAAAGCGTAAATTTTTCCTTTTCTCTTTCAAATTTATAGGTAGGTAGGGTTTTTGTGTAGCTAAGATAAAACGCCGCAAACCAAAGTGCGCTAAGAAAAAATAGTACGATAAAAATATCCGTTTTAAAAGGCGACCACTTTAAAAACAAAACCGCCAGCACAAAGCTATATAAAGCGCCGAAGACCGGAAAAAACGAATAGAAAAAATAGGGCTTTTTCCTAAAAAAATATATTATTTGCTCGTTCAAGATAGTCGCTTTTCGTTAAAATTTAAAGGTCTATTATAGCAAAAATCAGGTTAAATATTACTTTTTGTTTATCGTTTGATTAAAATGCCTAAGTCGGTTAAATATCGCTAAATTTAATCAAAACGCGAGAGAATTTAAACTCAAATCCTAAAGTAAGCAAGAGCGTCTAAAATTACCCGAATCGATTTAAAATCGGCCGCTAAATTTCAGCCGCCGTCCATTCGTCTAAAATTTTACTAAAATCGTCTATCATCGTCTTAAAGTCGTATTTTAGCTTGCTTTGTTTACGCGCGATCTGTTTTAGCGCCGTTAAAAAATATTCGCTTATTTTTTGCTTTTGCTCTGCATGCGAAAG
>CAUQJU010000224.1:0-3321 GCA_963518005.1 uncultured Campylobacter sp. | reverse complement strand
TGCTTGTTTAGATCAAACCTGCCCCGAAGCGATTTTACGAAATAATTATCCGCCGTGACGTAGCCGTAGATCCAGCTTTTTATCTCTTTATCCAGTCCCGTTTTTGCGCCCAGCTCGTCCATGAAGCCCATTAGGCTCGTCGCGTTTATGTCGCCAAGCTCGTATGTTAGCTCGCCGCCTTTGAGATTTACCGTAGCGTTTCCTTTTAGCTCGTGGCTGGAAAACGTGCCGTTAAAATCGTAAATTTGACGCCTAAAATCAGCATTGCTAACGCCGCTTAAGGTGATGTTAAAGTCCTTAAACTCTAGTAGATAAACATTTGCGACGATGCCGTCCTCGGTATCCTTGAAATTTGAGCTAACCGCCAAAAACGGGCTATCTAGATAAAAAACGTCGTCTCTGTAAAATAGCGTGGACTCGCTGTTTAAAAACTTAACGCGCTCGAGTAAGATTTCCTCAAACAATCTATCGATCCAGACGATGTTTTTAGAAAGATCCAGCAGTGCGTCCTCGGAGCTATCCTTGGCGCTTTGTTTAGGTATCTCGATATTTTGCGCGCGTAAAATTATTTTTTTATCGAGTTTTATATATAATTGCTCTATTTTAAAGCCGCCCGCGCCGATATTTTCTATCTCGACGCCGTGTTTTAGGACGGCTATAAAAATGACGAATATCAAAACCGCAGGGATCAAAATGCGCCAAATTTTCTTCATTATCAGCGAGATGATTTTCATATTTTTTCTGAGCTTTCTTGTTTATCTTAGCCGCCCGGTGAGCGTGAGCGAGGTCATTTTCGTGCCTCAGGGCAGTACGCTTGCGATTATATCATATCTAAGCGAAAAAAATACGGACGCGAATAAATTTGACGCCGTGATCTTGCGCGCTATGGGGCATGTGCAAGCAGGCTGGATAGATCTGGATGCGACAAAGCTTAGCAAGTTTGATTTTTTATATAAACTCACGACCGCAAAGGCGGCTTTAACGCAAATAACGCTGATTCCCGGCGAAACGACGGCCGTATTTTTACAAGAGATCGCAAAAAAGCTAAATTTAAGCGAGGCAAAGCTAAATGAATTTTACTCCAAATTTGCCCCGCTAGAGGACGGCTTTTTGGTGCCTGAGACCTACAAAGTGCCCCTTGGCGTAAATGAAGAGCAGCTAGTCGCGCACCTCGTAAATTTATCTAAAAAATCCCACGAAAAAACGGCTACCGAGCTACTCGGCAACTACGACGAAAAGCGCTGGAGCGAGTATCTCGTGACGGCCTCGGTCGTGCAAAAAGAGGCTGCGAGCGAGGACGAGATGCCCCTTGTGGCCTCCGTCATACAAAACCGCATAAAAAAGGGTATGAAGCTGCAGATGGACGGCACCCTAAACTACGGACTCTACTCGCATGAGACGGTAACGGCCGAGCGCATACGAAGCGACAAAAGCAAATTTAACACCTATCTAAACGAAGGCCTGCCGCCAAGTCCCGTCTGCACCGTGGGCCTAGCTGCGATAAGGGCGGCGATAAGGCCGGCACAGAGCGAGTTTTTGTACTTCGTTCGCGATAAAAAGACGGGCAGGCATAAATTTAGCGCGACGTACGAGGAGCACGTAGGCGCGATAAACTCCCAAAAATAGCCCGCTAAAAAGGCGTTTTAATATAAATTTGGATAAGATTTTGCGAAATTTATTTAGGAGAAAAGATGAGCGACATCGTCTATACTAGAACCGATGAATCCCCGCTACTTGCTAGTTACTCGCTGTTTCCGATCCTGCAGGCGTTTTTGCGTGCGGGCGGTATAGAGATAGAGCAGGCCGACATCGGCCTAGCCGCGCGGATCATCGCCGCTTTTAACGACAAGCTGCCGCTTGATCAACGCGTGAGCGACGATCTGGAGATGCTACGAAATTTGACGCAAGAAAAGCGCGCGAATATAATTAAGCTGCCAAACATCTCGGCAAGCCTGCCTCAGCTAAACGCCGCTATCATGGAGCTTCGCGATAAGGGCTACGATCTGCCGCCATGCCCGTCCGAGCCAAAAACGCCGGAGGAAAAAGACGCGGCCGCCAGATACGCTAAAGTGCTAGGAAGCGCGGTAAATCCTGTGCTGCGCGAAGGCAACTCCGACCGCAGATGCGTCGGTGCGGTAAAACGCTACGCCCGCGAAAACCCGTATAAAATCACCCCTTTTGAAAAAGATAGCAAAACCGAAGTCGCCTATATGAAGGGCGGAGATTTTTACTCCTCCGAGCGCTCGATTAGCTTTGAAACGGATGAAAAATTACGCGTGGAGTTTATCTCAAAAAGCGGCGAAAAATGCGTGCTAAAAGAAAATTTAGCAGTAGAAAAAGGCGATATAATCGACGCTAGCTTCATGAGTGCGCGGGAGCTGGACGCTTTTATAAAAGAGCAAATCGCAGACGCAAAGGCAAAAAATTTGCTCTTTAGCATGCATCTAAAAGCCTCGATGATGAAGGTGAGCGATCCCGTGATTTTCGGGCATTTCGTGAAGATTTTTTTCGCGGAGGTTTTTGAGGAGTTTGCGGACGAGCTAAAAAGCGTAAACGTAAGCGAAAACAACGGGCTAAAAGACCTTTTTGCACGGATTTTAAATTTACCTCAAGCGACGCAGGAAAAAATCAAAGCCAAATTTGATGAAATTTACGCCATAAGGCCAAATTTAGCGATGGTAAATTCTGCCGCAGGCATCACGAATTTACACGTGCCTAGCGACGTTATCATCGATGCTTCGATGCCCGCAATGATAAAAAACGGCGGCAAAATGTGGGACAAAGAGGGCATAGCCAGGGAAACCAAAGCCGTGATACCCGATAAAACCTACGCCGTCGTTTATGAAGCAGCGATCGCGGATATCAAGGCAAACGGCGCGCTAGATCCCGCTAAAATCGGCAGCGTCTCAAACGTCGGACTGATGGCTAAAAAGGCCGAGGAGTACGGCAGTCACGATAAAACATTCGTGATGAGCGAAGCGGGCGAGGCGCGCGTGCTAAATGAAAAAGGCGAAATTTTATTTAAATTTGAGCTAGAAAAAGGCGATATATTTAGGATGACGCAGGTTAAAGATGTCGCCGTGCGAAACTGGGTCGAGCTAGCGCTAAAACGCGCAAAAATCACGGGGCAAAAGGCGATATTTTGGCTGGACGAAAACAGGGCTCACGACCGAGAAATTCTAAAAAAAGTAAGAGCGCAGCTAGCAAGCGCCGATACTAGCGGGCTTGATATAGAGATCATGCCTCCTGCGGCTGCTTGCAAAAAGTCGCTTGAGATCATGAGGCGCGGCGAGGACTGTATCAGCGTCACGGGCAACGTCC
>CAUQJU010000223.1:0-3321 GCA_963518005.1 uncultured Campylobacter sp. | reverse complement strand
GGTGAAAGGATTCGAACCTTCGGCCCTCTGGTCCCAAACCAGATGCGCTAACCAGCCTGCGCTACACCCCGAGGCATTGCGAGTTTAGCCTACTTATTGAAAAGGCGCATTGTAGCCAAAAAAATACGGTATGTCAAGAAAAATAAGCTTAAATTTGAAAATTTTCGCAAATTTTAAAATTTAAGCCGCGCAAACTCGGCTAAGAATAAATTTTATATAAAAGAAAAAAGTTAGCCCGATCAGCCAAACGTTAAAAAACATCGCCCTAAAAATATCTTGCAACTCCCCGCAAAAAACATCCGCCACAAGCGAGTAAAGCGCGATTTGCAAAACTATCTGACGGGTAAAATTTAAAACAAAAACCGCCGCAGGTCTTTTTACACCTTGAAGCGTCGAGCCGGAGAGATTTATGAGCGCGTAGCCTATAAACGCTAGCGAATTTACCGCAAAATAGCTTTTCGCCGCACTTACGACCTCAGGCGTCTTGTCAAAAAACCCAACCAAAATCCCGCCGAGCCCCAGACAAAAAGCCGCTGCAAAAATGCAGTAAAACGCTAAAAATTTGACCGCATAGGCGTAGCAGCCGCGCACTCTGGCGTATTCGCGAGCGCCGAAGTTTTGCGATACGATACCAAGCACCGCCGATGCGATGCCGGTCGTAGGCAGCATCACGATCTGCTCGATGCGTAGTGCGAGACCGTAACCTGCAACCGCGTGCGTGCCGTAGCGGCTGATAAAGTGCATGAGAACGAGCCCGCCAAGCGACATCGATAGGTAGTTTAGGCACGCAGGCAAGGCTTGGGCCAAAATTTTGCGGTAGATGGCGAGCTCAGGCGCAAACGAGCGTAAATTTAGAAAATTTATCATGCCCGTTTTTGCGACCTTGACGCCTAAAAATAACGAACCAAGAAGCTGCACCGAAGCCGTCGCCAGCGCTATCCCGCCGATACCCAGCCCGCAAAAATCCACGTAAAAAAAGCAAAAGCCCAAATTTATAAAAAGTCCCGCAAAAAGCCAGTTTCGCAGGCTCTTTGTATCGCCCGTAGCTACCAGCACGCCGTTTAACGATTTTATGAGCAAGAAAAACGGCGAAGCAAGGAATATCACGCGGTTATATGCCATGGCTTCGCGTAAAAACTCCTCGTTCGCGCCTAAAATTTTAAGCAAATGCGGAGTGAAAATAAAGCCCGAAAGCCCCATAAAAAGCGCGCAAAGAAGCACGAAAAACACGCCCTTTGCGGCGTAAATTTTAGCTAGCCGGTCCTTGCTAGCGCCAAGCGCGTTACCCACAAGCGCCGTTAGCGCCGAACCAAAGCCAAGCCCCACGCCCACGACGCTGATATAGAGCAAAAAACTCATCGAAAAGCCCGCCAGTGCCTCGGTCGAGATGCGCGCGGCAAAAAACACGCCCGTCACGTTGTAAAGCGTGTTAAAACTCATCGCGACGCCCGCGGGCGCGGCTAGGCGCAGCACGAGCTTGTTTATGGGTTCTTTTGTGAGATTCACTTGATTTTGAGCTCCAAAAGCGCGTCTTTTACGTCTTTTGGCACGCGGTAGCTGTCGCGGATCTTTGAGATCGTTTTGTTGTGGGTAAATTTACTCAGTCGCCCGCTCTCTAGCAGCTGCTGCCCCGCGCCGTCAAATTTGATAAAAACCTCGGCCAAACACCAAGCCGCCGCCATTTGCACGTAGTATCGCTCGTCCTTTTCCTCGGCGCAAATTTCAAAAAACCGCTCGAGCGGAAGCGCGTTAAAATTTCGCATAAAATAAACGTAGAAAAAGCGCTTTTCGTATTCTAAATTTGAGCCTAGAGCCTGCTTTAGTAGCGCATCCACGTAGCGCGCCTCGGTAAATTTAGGCTCAAAGCCGTCCGTCACCGCCCAGTTTGGCATCGTTTTGATAAACTCGCTAGCTAGCTTAAATTTAGCTTCGTCGTCTTTAACTAGCATTATCAAAAAACCCTTTAGCATGAACTCCTCGTGAAAAAACGGCTCATAAGCAGCGATCTGTTCTAAATTTAGCCGAGCGAAATTTTGCTTTGCCAGGCGTCTTAGTTCGGGAGTTTTTACGCCTAAAATTTCGGGGCTTTTGATGAGTTTTTGCGAAAACGCCGCTAGCTTTTGGCTCCTAAGTCCCTCTAAAATCTCTAAAAATTCGCCTTTTACGTCCACGCTAGCTCCTTTGCTCTTTTAAATTTATTTGCAAAATCGGGTGCAGATAAATTTTACCGAGTTCATTTAATGATAAAGCCGAATTTACCGCGTTAAATTTCATTTTTTAAATACGGATTAACGCAAAAATGCCTACAAAATCTGCCTAACTTCGGTAGCTGTTATCTCCAAAACGCGCGTCATAAAGTAAAATTTTTTCTTAAGCTCTTCAAACTCCTCGCCGCTATCTACAAATTTTGCGGTTCCGGTTATCAAAAAGCCGCATCCCGGGCCGTAAAGCCCTTGCATATCACGCGTAGCTACGTTTACCTTAACTTTAGGATTTTTAACGACATTTGCCTCCGTTTGCTTCATAGAAGCTGCCGGGATCAGGATCCTATCGCCTCTTATCGTCAGATAGGAATTCCACGTACCTACGATGTGCGGCTCGTTATCCGCGCAAGTAGCGATACCGACGGCACACTCGTGCGAAATGACTTCGAAAAATTTTCCGTTAAACATAATTTTTCCTTTTTATGATTTTGTGCGCAACGCGGCTTTTTTGCGAGCGTAGATGTTGATGAGCTCCACGCCCAGAGAAAACGCCATCGCAAAGTAAACGTAGCCCTTAGGCACGTGCATACCGAGCCCCTCGCCCACAAGCGTAAAGCCGATCAGGATCAAAAACGCAAGCGCGAGAATTTTGATCGTCGGGTTGTTATCGACGAAATTTGAAATACCCTTAGACGCGAACATCATCACGCCCACGGCAAGTATCACGGCTAGGATCATGATCTCGATGTGATTTGCCATGCCAACTGCGGTGATGACGCTATCGAGCGAAAAGACGATGTCAAGCACCGCAATCTCAGCGATAACGACCCAAAAACTCGCATGCCCCTTGCTCGCCTCGCGCTCCTCGTGCTCGCCGCTGACGCTTGAGTGGATCTCTAGCGTGGACTTACCGATGAGAAAAAGTCCGCCCAAAATCAGCACCAAATCGCGCCCCGTGATCGTGAAATCAAACACGCTAAATAGCGGCTTGGTAAGCTTCATAATCCAAAATAGCGAAAGCAAAAGCGCAATCCTCGTTAGCATCGCAAGCGAAATCCCTAGTATGCGGCCTTTGTCGCGCTGCTCTGGCGGGAGTTTGCCCACTAGGATCGAGATA
>CAUQJU010000222.1:0-3332 GCA_963518005.1 uncultured Campylobacter sp. | reverse complement strand
GGCTTATTCATATACCTTTTTACAGATTATGGAGCTTACACAAGCAAAGAGGAATATATTTCGTTAGCGTCGGTTATATCGGCGGTAACCGCCGTGGTATACTTTTTTACGGCGGTGCATGCTAAACACGAGGTTAAATTTACAAATAAACACATAGAGTTTATAAACAACGGCATCGTCAAAAGGAGATGCGGGATAGATAAAGAAGAATTAGGACTTTGTTTTACTCTTGACGGATTTAATGAGGGGAGACTCAAGATACCGGTAAGTGATAAAAATTTTTCTTAGTTATGGCTTTGATGATGCTCATTGCCTTGCAAGGTATGGCTATAGCGATGGTCTTTTTTATGTATTTGAGTAATATAATCCTCAAACTAATCGTCTATCTATTTTTAAATAAAAGCTTAAGAGGCTTTAGATTTTTACCGTTTTTAAGGGTCGCAGTGCCATGGTACGGCAATAATTTCAAAGCATTTCCAATTAGTATAAAATATTTTTCTATCTATATTTACAACGAAAAAGTCTATGATGAGATTTGGCGGTGGTTTTTGCAAAACGGCGTTAATATTGACCGTGTTAAGCGAAACTATATGTTTATATAATTAAGGAGTATAAAATGACGAGAGAAGAAGTTGCAAAAGTTGAGCTTGATGAAGCTTATGTAGAGATTATTAAAAAATGTTGGCTAGGAAAGCCAAAAATACAAAAAGGAACAAAATTTGAACGCAGCAGATAATCAGGCGCAAAATTTAAACGATAATCCTCACAATCCAAATTTGACGAATCCCAGCTCAAAGAAATTTGCGAGGGATTACGATAAAGAGCCGCTGGTTATCACGGATTATAACCCTTATGTTACGAGTGTTTGGACGATCTTTGTTTTCATTTTTGCGATTATTGCAGTGATAGTGGCAGATATTTCAGCTCATGCCATGGGTATAATGGCTATTACGATGATGATTTGGATTAGTAAGTCAGATATGGAATACTCAAAAAATAGCGATTTTAAATTTACAAACTCATCGGTTTCGCACAGTACCGACATATTTTACAAAGAAATAAAGTTAAACGGAATTTTAAAAATTGAAAAAACTATGCAGGCATTTTATGAAGTGCATGATAAAAAAGTCAAAAACGATAAGATGCAAAAAGTAGGAAATATTGCGCTCATACTTTATATTTTACTTTTAATTGCAGGCCTGGTCATAATAGACGAGGACAAAACGCCGATTATTTGTATGTTTGTCGTATTTGTTTCGGGACTTATTTTTCCACAATATTTTTATCATTTAAAAACGGATAAGGACTTAAAAGATAAATTTTATGACACGATTATAATATCATCCAAGAATTTTAACATTTGCATATTTTTAGCCAAAAAGTCCGATTATGAGCTGATACGACAATATTTTTTAAATAAAAGATTTTTTGATATAGACAAAGCCAGAAAAATTTTGTTTTAAAGGAGTTAACTATGGGCATATACTCAAGAATTGAAGCTGCAAATCAAGAGTTGGATTTTGCGGAGTTGCTGTTTAAGATTATAGATAGTAAGATTTCATTGTTAAATATTTTAAATTTGCTTTAGTTGTTTAAAAATATAATTTAAAGGAATAAAATTTGAACGCAGCAAATAATCAGACGCAAAATTTAAACTACAATCCTCACAATCCAAATTTGACAAATCCCGGCTCAAATAAATTTGCGAGGGATTACGACAAAGAGCCGATAATCATCAAGGATTATAAACAAAATTTGAGCCTATTTTCAGCCCTCTTAACCCTCGCGCTCGTTGCCATCATTATCTTGATCTCCTTGATTTTTTCTTTGATGAGTTTGGATAGGATTTTATTTAACTCCATTATTACTATCATAGTTTTAAAGCCTACGTTTAAAGAAGCCTTAAATGCGCCTAAAAACGGCCATTTCAGCTTTGAAAACGGCGCCGTAAAACAGCAAATCGGAGACAAAATCGTAAAAGAAATCAAGCTTGCCCAGATCGCGGACTTAAGAAAAACATTTTACATCACGGATGATTTGTATCAGATAGAAGCTAATAAATATATCGTTTTCATCGGCTTAGTTTTCGTGCTTTTAGCGCTTAAAAACTATTGTGACGTGATGGGTGTGAATATTTTTGAGATTTTTGCGTTTTTTATCTTCTTATTTTTTACCTCGCTTATTCCGCAGACTATTTTTCATTTTAGATTGGGCGGGCTAAAATCCTGCACGGTTTATAATATGCTTGCTATTTTTTCCAAAAAAGACGGCATAATAATAAATCTTTTGGTCTGGGCAAACGACGATTACAAGGAGCTAAAAGAGTATTTTTTGCGCAAAAAGGGGATAAATTTGGATAATGCAAGCAAGCAGTTTAAGTTGATAAAATTTAAATAAAATCTATAAAATAACCGTTCGTAAAGTAAAGTCGGTAAAATTTCAAGTAGCATCCGCCGACAGCCAAATACGGCGCGGCAAATCCAGCCTCGCTCGAGGGCTGATTAGATAAGACCGAGCGAGGCTAAAATTTACTTTGATTTTTTGACAAGTTCCCTAAATTTCGCGCAGCCCATATCGTATCCATAGTCGCAAGAAAGGCCGTAAAGCTCCATCGCCTTTTTATCGTCTTTTACGCCTTGATCCGCCTTTTCATGTCCGCGAGCTAGAGCGTAACAACCCTGCGCGTCTTTGTAGTCGCAAGCTAGCCTGTAGTATTTGCGGGCTTTTTGCGGGTCTTTTGTGCCGCCGTATTCGCCGTTACCGTGCGCGGCCGCTCTCACGCACGCCTCGCCGACTCCGCCCTCGCAGGCTTTTTCGTAAAGTCCCGCCGCCTTTTCGTAATCCGACTCGACTACGCCCCATAGCGAGTTACCGTCGTAAGCCCCCGCTACGGCCGCGCATCCGTCCATATCGCCGAGCTTGCAAGCTTTTTCATATAGGGCAAACGCTTTTTTGCCGCCGTCCTCGTCGCTAAATTTGCCGTTTTGTTCGCCCAAAAACGCCGCTAAATAGCAGCCTGCGCCGTTTTTCTCGCTACTGCACGACTTTTCAAACAAATCCATACTGCGCTGGGTATCGTATGCTTTTATATGCGCTTTGGCAGCCTCCTCAAAATCCCCGCCAAAGGCCGCTGCGACTAAAATCGCCGTTAGAACAATCTTTTTCAATCCGCCCTCCTATTTGCTAAGTTTTTTAAATTTAACACAACCTCGATTAAAGCCGTTTTGGCAAGCTAGGTCGTAAAATTTAGCCGCTTGAGCATCGTTTTTAGGCGTTGCGTCGCCTGATTCGTAGATATCTGCCGCATTATAGCAGCCCTCGCCCTCTCCGGC